>NZ_JUEI01000039.1:0-39074 GCF_000802655.2 Paenibacillus sp. IHB B 3415
AGTGGTTAAGGGCTGTGGTGTCCGTAAGGGTCAGATTTGGCTTGTATTTGAACCCGGATAGATGGCATAAATCCCTCTGATTCCTCCGAAAGTGGGCGGTAGGGTGAAATTAAAGGGCAAAATCCCTTTAATCCCGCCGGAAGTGGGCGGAAAGAGGAAAAGAAAGGGATAAATCCCTATAATCCCGCCAGAAGTGGGCGGAAAGAGGAAAAGAAAGGGATAAATCCCTTTAATCCCGCCGGGAACGCTGGATGGGTTAAGCCTGGTTCGTGGTATGCTGCCGGATTTGCCTTCCGGGTGATTTCGTACTCCGGCAATTATCCGAAACATGGTTTCTGCCCCAAAAGTCCGGATAACGTTAGCGGAGGTCTGCATACCGTCCGGTTTAGTGTCTCCCGGGTAACGGACCGCGCGAAGCTCTCTCCTGCGGACAACGAAAGTCCGGTTTACGCTGGTAGGAGGTCCGGCTGGCGTGGCGGGGGGCAGGTATACTGAATGAAAATATAGATAAGCGTATGCTACCGGAGCGAGTTTTGCCGAAGTCGATCATGAAGCTTATGCTAACAAACTAAAACTTTTAGGAGGGGTCACAATGAAATCCGGTCAGTCCAGTCCGGCAGCAGCCATCGGACAGATCAAACGAAATTGGGGGCTGTATTTATTGCTGCTTCCCGCAGTTGTGCTTACGTTATTGTTCGCATACAAACCGATGTACGGGGTGCTCATCGCCTTCAAGAATTACAGCCCGGCGCTGGGAATTGACGGCAGTCCGTGGGCGGGATTCAAGTATTTTGATAAATTCTTCAATTCCTATCAATTCTCGAACACGATTAAGAATACGCTGATTATCAGCTTGTACAGCCTGATCACCTTCCCAATCCCGATTATCCTTGCGCTAATGGTCAATCAGATGCGGCCGAACCGGTTCAGACGTTTTTTCCAGACCGTGTCGTATATGCCGCATTTCATCTCCACAGTCGTAATGGTGGGCCTGATGATGATTCTGCTCTCGCCAAGCACCGGGCTGGTCGGTAATCTGTACAGCCTGTTTGGCGGGGAGGCTCCCGATCTGATGGGCTCGACCTCGCTATTCAGCAGTGTGTATGTCTGGTCGGATGTGTGGCAGCATGTCGGCTGGGACAGCATTATTTTCATTGCCGCGCTCTCATCAGTCGATCCGAGCCTGTACGAAGCTGCTACGGTGGACGGGGCCAGCCGCTGGAATAAAGTCCGTTATATCGATATCCCGATGCTGATGCCGACGGCAATCACGCTGCTGATTCTGCGGGTGGGCGGTCTGCTGGGCGTAGGATTTGAGAAGGTCTATCTGATGCAGAATGATTTGAATATTACCTCCAGTGAGATTCTGTCCACCTATGTCTACAAAATCGGTCTGCTCAGCAGCCAATACAGCTTCTCGTCGGCCATCAACCTGTTCAATACGGTCATCAACTTTATTCTGCTGATCATGGTGAACCAGCTATCCAAAAAACTTAGTGAAAACAGCCTGTGGTAGAAGGGGGAGCAGCACAATGGGAGTACTAGAGCCTGCAGCCAGCAAGAGAACTGGCAAAATCAAAAATAACCGGTCCTCGGATTCGGTAATGGAAATTATTATGTATGTTATCGCCGTCCTGTTTCTGATCATCCTGATCTATCCGCTGTATTTCATCGTTATTGCTTCATTCAGTGATCCGTCTGCGGTGGCGGGCGGCAAGGTCTGGCTGTTCCCGAGGGGGTTCACGCTTGACGGTTATCAGGAGCTGCTGCGCCATAAAAATATCTGGATCGGCTACCGGAATACCATCCTCTACACGGTGGTGGGGACGGCCATCGGTCTGGTTGTGAATATATCTGCAGCCTACGCGCTGTCCAGAAAAGATCTGGCGGGACGCAAAATCCTCTCACTGTTCTTCATCTTCACCATGTTCTTCAACGGCGGACTGATTCCGACCTTCCTGACGATCCGGGACTTCCACATGTATGATACCTTCCTGGTTATGGTGCTGCCGTTCTCGGTTGGCGTCTACAACATTATCGTAGCCCGGACCTTCTTCCAGACGAGCCTTCCCGGCGATCTGTGGGAAGCGGCGCAGATTGACGGCTGCGGGAATCTGCGTTATTTCCTGCAGGTGGTGCTGCCGCTGTCCAAAGCGATTATTGCGGTGCTCGGCTTATGGATTGCCGTCGGATATTGGAATTCTTATTTCAATGCCCTGATCTATCTGAAGAATCCGAATATGTATCCGCTGCAGCTGATTCTCCGTAACATTCTGATCACGAATCAGATGCAGTCGGGCATCGGCAGTGGTGAAGCGGCACAGATTGCTTTGCGGCTGGCTAATATGATGCGCTATTCCGTTATTATCATTGCTACCGTTCCCATTATGTGTGTGTATCCGTTCGTTCAGAAGTATTTCAATCAAGGCGTCATGATCGGTGCCGTGAAGGAATAGACAGATTGCTTATCTACGCAGAAATGAGGTTTATCGATGAATACAACAACTCAAGAGCTGCTACCGCTTCCGGAGCACTTACGGTTCGCATCTGAACCAGCCGCAAGTGCAGGGGCAGTCATTCAGGGTGATTGCTACCGGTTCACGGTGCTTACTCCGGCGCTGATCCGGATGGAATACAGTCCCCAGGGGGGCTTTGAAGACCGGGCGACCCAAATGGTGATGAACCGTAAGTTCCCGGTTCCTGACTTTCGGGTGACCGATCTCGGGAACAGGCTTGAATTTATGACAGACCGCCTGCAGCTCACCTATGACAAAGCGCCCTTCTCCCGGCATGGGCTGAGTGTGAAGGTGAGGAATGAATCCGGGCATTTGCTGAGTGTCTGGCATTATGGTGACCAGGTGCAGGATCTCGGCGGTACCGCGCGTACGCTGGATAATGCTGACGGTGCCATTCCGCTGGAGCCGGGACTGCTGTCGCTTGCCGGGTATACGGTGATTGATGACAGCCGTTCTCTGCTCCTGGAGGCAGACGGCACGGTGCAGCAGCGGGAGCAGGACGGGCTGGATCTGTATTTGTTCGGCTATGGCCATGAATACCTGAAGTGCCTGAAGGATTTCTACCGGCTGTGCGGCAGCACTCCGCTGCTGCCCCGCTATGCGTTGGGCAACTGGTGGAGCCGGTATTACAGGTATTCCGGGGAAGAATACATGTCGCTGATCGAACGTTTCGGACAGGAGCAGCTTCCGTTCTCGGTGGCTGTAATGGACATGGACTGGCATCTGGTCGATATTGATCCGAAGTACGGCAGCGGCTGGACCGGCTACACCTGGAACCGGGAGCTGTTCCCGGACCCGCAGCGTTTTCTGGACTGGCTGCATGGCAGGGGCTTGCGCGTAACGCTGAATGTCCATCCCGCTGATGGGGTACGGGCCTTCGAGGAGCCTTATCTGGCAATTGCGGCTGAACTGGGCATCGACCCGGAGCATGGGGAGGCAGTGGAGTTTGATATTACCGATCCGCAGTTCCTGCAGGCCTACTTCAAGTTCCTGCATCATCCGCTGGAGGAAGAGGGCGTGGACTTCTGGTGGATCGACTGGCAGCAGGGCGGGATGACTAAGGTTCCGGGTCTTGATCCGCTGTGGATGCTGAACCACTATCATTACCTGGACAGCGGCCGGCGGGGTAAGCGGCGGCTTACCTTCTCGCGTTATGCAGGTCTTGGCAGCCACCGTTATCCGGTAGGGTTCTCCGGCGACACGATCATCACCTGGGAGTCGCTGGACTTCCAGCCGTATTTCACGGCAACGGCGTCCAATAGCGGGTATGGCTGGTGGAGTCATGATATCGGCGGCCATATGGGCGGGTATCTGGATGATGAGCTGGCACTGCGCTGGGTGCAGTTCGGCGTATTCTCCCCGCTGCTGCGGCTGCACAGCTCAGCCAGTCCGTTCAACAGCAAAGAGCCATGGCGGTTCAATCGAATTGCCGGGGAGGCTATGAAGGATTCCCTGCGTCTCCGGCACCGCCTGCTGCCTTATCTGTATACGATGAACCGTTATGCCAGCCGGGAAGGACTTCCGCTGGTGCAGCCGATGTATTACCATCACGCGGAGCAGCGGGAAGCTTACGGGGTGCCGAATCAGTATTATTTCGGCACGGAGCTGATCGCCTGCCCGATTACCCAGCCTGTACATTCCAAGACAGGCGTGGCGGAGTTCAAGGCCTGGCTGCCGGAAGGGCTGTGGATCGACTTCTTCAGCGGAAGAGTCTATGACGGCGGCAGAAGGCTGTCCCTGTACCGCACGCTGGAGCAGATTCCGGTGCTGGCGAAGGCGGGGGCCATCGTGCCGATGGCTGATCTGAGCGAGTATACGTCATCTGTCGACAATCCGGAGCAGCTGGAGGTACGGGTGTTCGCCGGAGCGGACGGCCAGTTCCAGCTCTGGGAGGACGCAGGTGACACTGCGGAAGACCTGGACGGGAACTGGTGTGTTACCGGGATGGCCCTGGCATGGGGACAAGCCGGACAGTCGGCGGTCTTCACCATTCAGCCTGCGCAGGGTAATACTGCGGTGGTGCCGGAGCGGCGGAGCTGGAAGCTGGTCTTCATGGGCTGTGCAGAGACGGAGGTGACAGTCCAGGCTGGAGGAGCAGTGGTTGCGGGCGAAACCAAGTATAATGAGGCTTCGCATACTTTGACCGTGACTGTGCCGGAGCTAGAGGTGACTGAGGAGCTGACGGTAACGCTCACTACGGCGCGGGTTGCGGTGAACCGGGTGGAGGAAGAGGTATTTGCGCTGCTAAACCGTGCACAGATCCGGTTCGACCATAAGGAACAAATCTATCAGCTGGTGAAGGAGAACGCGGGTCCAGCAGCGGCGCTTGCCGCGCTATCCTCGCTGGAGCTTGAGCCTGCGCTGTATGGCGCGGTATGTGAGATTGTGACGGCCCGGCTGTAAGCGGGCTGCGTCTCCGGATGTGAAGCGCGGAGTATAATGTGAAGCGCGAAATGTGAAGCATGGAACATGAGGAATGAGCGTGAGACATGAGACATGAGGCATGAGGCATGAGCGTGAGCATGAGCATGAGCATGAGACATGAGCATGAGTATGAGTAATGAGTATGAACATGAACATGAACATTAAGCATGGAGCGTTCAGTGTTGTCCCCCTGCGAATTCCTCGTTATAGCAGACGGGTAATTCGCAGGGGGGCTTTTTGAAGCCGGGCAGGTAGAGCATTCAGGATGGAGAATTAGATTCTGATCGGGTGGATACGGAAATTCTAACAGTTTCTAGCATATATTAGCGGCCTTGTCGCATGGTGCAACTGTTACGGACTGAGGAGACCTTATTTCCTCGAAAAGCATCGTTTTTCTGTGCTAACGGACTCAGATGCAGCTATTTGCCAGGATTCACCTGAAATCGGCTCCGTGGCGAGGCAATAAGCGCGCTGGAGTCCGTTAGCCTGGCGAATTGTGCCCAGGACTGAAAATAAGCGCGGTACAGTCCGCAAGGAACAGGTGAAGGGCCTAAGCAAGTCATAAGCAAGCCAGAAGCAAGTCAGAAGCAAGTCAGAAGCAAGTCATAAGGCCGGAAGTAAACCAGAAGTAAACAGCCAAGCTAGCGATATGTATTTCAAGGAGATTAAGGCCTAACCACCTCCACATACCCGGCAGCGGTCCCGGCATCCTTTCCATCCTCTCCATCCTCATGGATTCCCTTCAAATGGCTGTTGAAGAAATCCAGCACAAGCTGATTCACAATTTCGTTGCTTCGCCCGCCGTCAATGCTGCCCGTCATTCCGGTGTACTTCAGCAGGCTTGAATAGAGCTGCAGATCTGTAAAGTTGAAGTGTGCTGTGCCTTTGATATAGAGCTTGCCGCCCCCGCTTAGCCTGACGTTATTCATTATTTTTTCCTCGGCATCGATATCCGGATCTGCAATCTGCTTCTTCCGGTTATAGTAATCCTCCGACTCTATGAACAAAAACGGTTTACCCAGGGACGGACCTGTGAGGGTATACAAGCTTCCATCCAGATCAATTCCCGCTTTAAGCTCAGGAATGGAGAACATCGCCTCGTACGCAGCCGCTCCACCGAAGGAGTGTCCTGCTATCCCAATGTGATCAGTATCTATGTAATCTGCGAATTGCTGCTTCAATTGGCTGAGGACAAAGCGGTTATCGTCGATCCATACGTTGCCCAGCTGCGTTCCTGTTGCTATGAAATGATCACTGCTTAAAGACTCGCTGAACCCGGTAACTGTCCCGTCTGGAAATAAAGTAGCCGCTGTACTGTAGGTATGATCTACGGCCGCTACAATATAACCGTTCGCTGCCAGTTTCTCTGCAAGTGCGGTATGCAGCAGGCTGGAGGTGCCGTTACCATGATTGATCAGGATCAGTGGATAAGGTCCTTCTGAGCGCAGCCAGTCCGCATTAGGATAAGCATTCGTATGAATGTACTGCCAATAATCCAGGGAGAATGATGGGATGCCCAATGATCCGGCAAAAGCGGACGTCAGCTTCCGGTTGCTTGGTCTATCACCAGGCAGCAAAGGCGCAGTCTGGCGATCATTCATTGCCGCTGCCGGATACCATACATAAACCATCAGCTCCCGCGAATCCCCGGGGTCAGGTGTCTGAGGTTCCGGCCGGTTGCTGTCGGTGAGATGTAGAGTCTGGATGCCAACGGCATATGGCCCTGCCGGAGCGGGGAACTTCACAACAGGAATCGTGGAAGACAGTACTGCCGAGCCGATCACCATAAGTATACCTGTTGCAGTACCTGCAACTACACAGCATCGTTTCAGCGAGCGGAATGCAGATTCCCCGGTTTTTTGGCCAGCGGATAACAGCTTCTGCGAGCGGCCTCTGATTATGCCTGCCATGCGGAGGATCATGCCAAGCAGCACAATTACATACACACCCGCCATTTGCCAGCGGTACCCTTCAATCCAAAGCTGTGCCGCGCACAATGTAATACTAATAGAAGATAATACCAATTTTACCTTGAGAAATAACTTGCCTGACACGAAGCTGAACATTAATAATAATGCTGACACGGTCAAAATAATCTCCAATACTCTCATATGTACCTCCTATATTTATATGCACAGTAAGACCGCATGCTGCGTACCTTCAGCCTCTCTAAAGTGTACAGACTGAAGGTTAAACTCAGGTATCTGCCGGGTTTAAATTTGGGTTAAAAGGTTCCTTCGGGCAGGCACATCCTACGAAATCGGCGGCAAAGGGCGGCACAGGCGGCTGTAAAATGATAGAATAGTAGTCAAAGTCTTTGACGGGGAGTGAATTTCTTATGAAAAAGATTGCTGCCGGATTCATTGCCGGGGCGATACTGATGGTGGGTGCGCAGGCGCTTGGCGCTTCGGCAACACTGGTAGGAAAGGCAATTCAGGCGGAGTATACCGTGAAAGTATATGGGAAGAAGCTGGCCGATCCGGCCATCGTCATTGACGGTAAAAGCTATGCACCCGTCCGCGCAATCGGTGAATTAGCCGGGTTCAAGGTTTCTGTAGAGGGCAAAACGATCAGCCTGGATGAGAAGTCAGACGGAGGCGCTTCTTCCTCAAGTGATAAGAATGCCATTCTCGGCCCGGTGCCGGTGATTACGCCTGATCCCGCCTTGACCGAGACCAAGAGCAAAATTGAAGTCATCGACGCTAAAATTGATACCGCAGTCAATAATATTCTGGCCACCAGCAGCCTGCTGAAAGCGAGTCCGGACAGCGCTGACTTGAAGCTGAAGCTGGAACAGTACAAAGCGGAATACGCTGACCTGCTGAAGCAAAAGGATCTGGAGCTGCAGAAATAAGCAGGAGCACGCGCAAAGCAACAGCAGCAGGATGCCCCATACAGCCGTGAATGAAATGAATCATGGCTGCGCGGGCATCCTGTTTGGTGTGCATGGACCTAAGAACAGATAGAACAGCCAACCTGCGGATATTCTCAGCACCGTATTGTCTGGCCTGATCCGGCATGCTATATTTTGACGGTAAAAGCAATCCAGCTTCGCAGAAAGGAATCAGCCTATGATGAAGCGGACAAGTCTCCGGGTCCGGCTCCTGGTCATCATGATTTGCCTGACCACATTGCCGGTGCTCACTGTTACCACCATTGCCACGTACAATACGCGGCAATCCGTGGAGATGGAAATGATCAATGCGAATAACTCCCGGATGCAGTGGGCGGACCAGTATCTGGATGAGCTGATTGAACAGCTGGATACCCTGTTCTACACCCTGCAGATTAACCCGCAGCTTATGGCGGGGCTAACGGGTACGGACAGCCCGGACATTAGTGTCCAGTACCGTTCACTGAATAATATCCGCGAAGCCATAACCTCGCAGTTCTATACGAACTCCCGGAAGGTAGATGAGCTGACACTGTACATGCATGACCAATTAAAAGCCATATCCGTTGACTTCGTGAATAGTGGAAGCGTTTCCCCGCTGGATATCGGTGAGGGCCCCTGGAGCCGGCTGTCGCGCGGGCCGGTCAATATGTATTTCAAGCAGAACGGCAGCGGCATCTATGCCTACCACGGCATTAACCGGTTCGAGGATCACCGGCTGCTCGGAGGCATCGGCGTGCGGATCAACCGGGAGGTATGGGAGGAGGTCAGCCATATTCTCCAGTCCGAAGACGAGAGCTCGGTCTTCCTGCTGAATGATGAGGGCGAGCTGCTCTCCGGCTCGAGCATTTCCGAGAGCTCCGGTGATATCGGTAGGCGGCTGCAGAGCCTTGCCGTCTCTGAGCATGAACTGGAATTCCGGCAGGAGGACGGCTATTTCTTTTTCATGAAAAAAGTGGCCGACGGCCAGCTTACCGTTGTGAAAGCCATTCCCTTATCCACTGTCGCTAAGAGCGCACGGCCTACGATTGCTGCCGGTTTCCTGACCGGAGGCTTGTTCATGATTGCCTCCATTCTGCTGTCCATCCTGTTCTCGCTGCGCATTACCCGCCCGATTGTCAGTCTGGCGGTGTCGATGCGCAAGGCGCATGTAAGCAACTTCGAACAGCACTCGGTGCAGAGCCGTGATGAGATCGGGCTGCTGGAGCGCGGCTACAACTCGATGATGGAGCGGATTCGGGAGCTGATTGAGGTGGAATACCGTCAGGAGATTGAAGTCAAGAATGCCCAGCTGCTCGCCCTTCAAGCACAGATCAATCCACATTTCCTGAACAATACGCTCCAGCTGATCGGGGGGATGGCTTTGTCGAGGAATGCCGATGATATCTATAACATCACCCGGGTAATTGGCGACCTGCTGCGTTATTCGATCAGCAATGAAGGCGGGCTGGTGAAGCTGGAGGAAGAGCTTAAGCATGTGCGCAACTATGTATTTATTCAGGAGAACCGCTTCCTGGGACGCTGCAGCGTGGTGATTGAGGCGGATGAGTTCTCCCGCGCCAGCCTGCTGCCGCGCTTCACGCTGCAGCCGCTGGTGGAGAACGCTTTTGAGCATGGGCTGCAGCCGCAGCGCGGGCACTGGAGGCTGCTGATCCGGATCCGGACCGTTGGCAGCCGCACCGTATTCATGGTTAAGGACGAGGGCGTCGGCATGACGCCGGAGCGGCTGGAGGAGATCCGTGCGGCACTCCGGGGGAATGTCACGATGCTGGCCGATCCCGCTGCAGCGGAGCATCCCCGGCGGAGAAAGGGCATCGGCCTGCACAACGTCCATTCGCGGCTGGTGCTGCAATTTGGAGGAAAATATGGAATGCGTATATACAGCAAGGCCGGGGCGGGAACACTGGTTGTGATCCAGTGGCCTGCGGCCGTAGAGGGGGGAGAGCGGAATGCTGAAGGTTCTGATTATTGACGATGAGCCCTGGTCCAGACAGGTCGTGAAGTCGCTTGGCGCCTGGGAAGAACACGGAATGCAGGTAATCGGTGAAGCGGAGGACGGAATCGAAGGACTCGAGCTGGTGGAGAAGCTTCATCCCGGGCTCGTAATTACCGATATGCGGATGCCCGGACTGGACGGGGTAGAGCTGCTGGAAAGGCTGAAGCATCAGTACCCTGAGGTGCAGATTATTGTGATGAGCGGATATGATGACTTCGTCTACCTGAAGCAGGCGATCCGCTCGAAGGCGGTTGAATATCTGCTGAAGCCGGTGGACCGGGCAGAGCTGAATAACGTGCTCTCAGAGTGCGCGAAGGAGCGGGAACGGCAGCGCTTAACCGGATCACCGCTGATGCTCATGGATCAGCCGCTGATGGAGCGTTATCTCGCCTACCGCCAGCGGATCTATGATCAGCTGCTGGCGCTGAACAAGCCGGCGGCAAGAGAAGAGCTGGAGAAGCTGGGGCGGGAGCTGGAACGCTCGGTGCCGCAGCATCAGCTGGAAGCAATGATTGAGCGGACTGCCCGTGATCTGCTGCTGCTGGCCGGTGAAGCCGCGAAGACAAACGGGGGTGTGACGGTAGCGGATGCGCCGGATACGCCCGATAGACCTGATAAGCCATGGCCGTCGGTTCAGGCTATGGTGGCGGGGCTCGGGGATCACTTCACAGAGCTGATCAACACGCTTCTGGAGCAGCGCAAGAACCGCGTTAAGCTTGATCTGGCGGAGGTTGAGGACTATATCCGGAATCATTACCTGGAGCAGGTGTCGCTGGAGGGCATCGCCGCACATTTCCTGGTGACGAAGGAGCATCTCAGCCGCGCTTTCAAGGCGGCAACGGGAGACACGGTACTCGACCGGATTACCCGGCTGAGAATGGAGCGGGCCAGAGAGCTGATCGCAGGGCGTGACATGCCGATCAAGGAGGCTGCCGGACTCTGCGGGTACGAGGATCTGGCATACTTTTACCGTGTCTTCAAGAAGCACTACGGCATTACCCCCGGAGAGCTGCGGAGCGAGAAATGAAAGCGTATCAATATAATGCAACTCCCGATGTTAATATCCTCAAAAGACGCTGCCCCTTATATCCCCTAGACTAAAGAGGCAGACATAACAGAAGGGGGTAACAGAAATGAAGAAAGCGCTTAATACAGCAATGACACTGATGCTTGTTCTGGGGATTGTATCGGGGTGCAGCTCCGGTTCAAATGGAAATACGCCAAGTGAGAGCGCAAGCAGCAAGCCGGCGGAAAGTGCTGCAGCAGCAGCGACTGAAGGTCCGGCCCAAAAAGTGGAGCTGAAGGTATTCATGAGCTTCCCGCGTTTTAAGGATCAATTCGATAAGTATTTCGAGCAATTCAAGGCCAAGGAGCTGGCGGAGAAAAATATTGATGTCACCGTCAAGCTGGAAATGCCGAACCCGGATCAGGCCAAGCAGATTCTGGAGACCCGGATGGCCTCAAATGATGCGCCGGATGTATTCACCCTCCATGCGATTGCGGATGTGCCCCGGTATTACAAGGCCGGCTATCTGAGCGATCTGTCGGATCAGGACTTCGTACCGAAGCTGTATGACAGTGTCCGGCAGACCGTCACCTATGATGATAAAGTTGTAGCCCTTCCGCTGGAGAGCCTGTCCTGGGGTTATCTATACAACAAGCAAATCTTCAGCGAGCTCGGCATTCAGCCGCCGCAGACACTGGATGACATGCAGGCAGCGATTGACAAGCTGAATGCAGCCGGGATTAAGCCGTTCGAGCTGAGCTTCCAGGAATCGTGGATTCCGCAGCTGATGATGGCGCTGTCTCTTGGAGGCATCGTATCCTCCGAGCATCCGGACTGGGTGGAGAAGATGAACAAAGGCGAAGCCTCCTATGCCGATGTGAAGGATGTTTTCAACATTATTGATCTGATTATGGCTAACGGCACGGATAAACCGTTTGAGGTGGGCAGTGCGGCAGGCTCAACAGATTTTGCTAATGGCAAAGCGGCGATGTGGGTACAGGGACCGTGGCAAGCGGAATCCATCCTCAAGGCCAATCCTGATATGGAATTTGGTGTAGCTCCGCTGCCTGTCAGCAACGATCCGGCTGCTACGCAGATCAATCTGGCGACCTCGACCTCCCTGGCGGTATCCCCCAACAGCAAGAACAAGGATGTGGCGCTGGATCTGGTGAATTATGTGCTGGATGACCAGGATTCATCGGCGCTGTTTGAGGAGCTGAAATTTAATCCGGTCGCGAAGCAGCATACCTACAATACCTATCCGTGGGTGACCGAGGCCAGCTCCTATGTCTCCGAAGGCAAGGCTTATCTGGATCTGTCACTCCCGAACGGCGTAACCGATGAGACGGCCAAGCTGCTGCAGAGCTATTACACCAAGGGGGTAACCCAGGATGAGTTCATTAAGACGCTCGACAAGACCTGGGCTAATGCGGTAAAAGCAGGCAACTAAGGAAACCCAGAAACAGCATAGGAGTGATAGAGATGAGTGGAAGCAGTAAAAGCAAACAGTCGCTCATTCTGCTGGCCTTCGTGTTTCCCGCCCTGCTGTTCTACGCCGTATTCATGCTTGCTCCCGCCTTCGGCGGGGCATGGTACAGCTTCACGGACTGGAACGGATTGAATCCCGCCTACCATCTGGTGGGATTCGCCAATTACATCGAAGCACTGACGGATGATGCTTTTTTCATCGATTCAGTCTGGTTTACCCTGAAATTTGTAGTGTTTATGGTCGTGCTGCAGAATGTACTGGCGGTGCTGCTGGCGGTGCTGATCGAATCACGCCGCCGCAGCAAGGCCTGGTTCCGGACGATCTTCTTCATGCCGAACATGATCAGCATGATTATCGGCGGCTTCATGTGGCTGTTTATTTTCACCAAAGCACTGCCTTATATCGCTGAGCATGCGGGCCTGGCTTTTCTGGACCAGTCGTGGATCGGCGACCCGAAATATTCTTTTCTGGCGATTGTCATTGTCTCCCTGTGGGGCGGCGTAGGTTACCTGATGGTGATCTATATTGCGGCGCTGCAAGGGGTGCCGGATGCGCTCAAAGAAGCAGCTGCAATTGACGGCGCGAATAGCTGGCAGACCTTCCGCAGCATTACACTGCCTATGGTCTATCCGGCTGTAACGATCGGTATCTTCGTGACGCTGAACAGCTCGTTCAAGGCCTTTGATGCCGTGTTCGCGCTCACCGGAGGCGGGCCGGGGAGGGCGACGCAGGTGCTGGCGCTGAATATTTTTGAGGAAGCGTTCAAGATGAGCGGCCGTTACGGCTACGCCAGTGCCAAGGCGATGATCCTGTTCCTGGTGGTCCTGGTGATCACGCTGATACAGCTGAGCATTATGAAACGAAGAGAGGTGGAGGCATGAGCACCGTCCGGTTGAATTCCACATCTAAGTCCGGTATTGCGGGGCGGCGCAGATTGTCTTCGTTTATCGTCTTTCTTTTCCTGCTGGCAGGTGCCGTAATTACGCTCTTTCCGATCTACATGGGGGTGCTCAACTCTCTGAAGACGGAAGGGGACATGATGAATAATATTCTGGCCATTCCGAGTAAGCTGGAATTCGGCAACTATAGTGATGCTTTTGAGAAAACAAATTTCCTGCGGAGTCTCGGCAATACCGTGGTGGTCGCAGCTACCGGTCTGGTCGGCATTATTCTATTCTCGTCCATGGCCGGCTATAAGCTGTCCAGAACACCCGGCAGACTGAGCACGTTCCTGTTCAACCTGTTCGTCCTGTCGATGCTGATTCCGTTCCATTCGATCATGATCTCGCTGAACCGGATCTCCATGAAGCTGGCGGTGCAGGGCACAACGGTCGGCCTCGGCCTGATCTATATCGGGCTTGGCGTGTCGATGGCCATCTTCCTGTACCACGGATTCGTCAAATCGGTCCCCCGGGATCTGGATGAGGCTGCGGTGATCGACGGCTGCGGGGAGGTCAGGCTGTTCACTACGATTATTTTTCCGCTTCTGCTGCCGATTACGACAACTGTGGCGATTCTCAACCTGCTGTGGATGTGGAATGACTTTCTGCTGCCGCTGCTCATGCTCACGGATGCCGATCAATATACGCTGCTGCTGTCCACCAACATGCTGTTCGGACAATATGGCAATAATGACTGGTCGGCGATTCTGTCTTCGCTGGTGCTGACCATGCTGCCCGTCGTAATTCTATATCTGCTGCTGCAAAAATATATTCTGAATGGCATTGCCGAAGGCGCCGTCAAAGGGTAAAGGGAGGAAATACAAATGATTCACCCGGACGATCATGAAGTAAGCGGGTTTCTCTATGCAGACGGACACCGCTTAAGAAACGGGGAAGGGCGCGAGCTGCTGCTGCGCGGTGTAGGGCTTGGAAGCTGGCTGCTGCCTGAAGGGTACATGTGGCGTTTCCCGGAACAGGGAGACCGTCCGCGCCGGATCGAAGCGATGATTACAGCGCTTATTGGTGCTGACGGGGCGGAGGCGTTCTGGGAGACCTATTATGACCGCTATGTGGCCGAAGCGGATATTGCGCGGATTGCCGAAGAAGGCTTCAACTCGATCCGGATTCCGATTAACGCCCGCTATATCCTGCGGGAAGAAGAGGGAGTGTCCGGCTGGCATGAGGAGCATCTGGTCCGGCTGGATCAGGTTATCGGCTGGTGCCGGGAGCACAGAATCTACGCCATTCTGGATCTGCACGGAGCACCCGGCGGGCAGACCGGAACGAATATCGACGACTCTGCGCAGGATCTGCCGGAGCTGTTCACGGATGAGTCCAACAAGCAGCTGACTATCGCCATCTGGCGGATGCTCGCGGAGCGGTATAAGGACGAGTGGATCATCGCGGGCTATGACCTGCTGAACGAGCCGCTGCCGGACTGGTTCTCGCAGTACAATGACCAGGTGATGCCGCTGTACCGCGAGATTATTGCGGCTATCCGGGAGGTTGATGCCCGGCATATGATTATTCTGGAGGGTGTGCACTGGGCGACGGACTGGTCGATCTTCGAGGGATTGCCGGATAATAAGCTGCCGGATGATAATGTAATGCTGCAGTTTCACAAGTACTGGAACAACCCCGATACGGAGAGCATTCAGAAGTATCTGGACGCAAGAGAGCGGCTGAATGTGCCGCTGTTCATGGGCGAGGGCGGGGAGAACAATAAGGACTGGTACGCCGGTGCATTCCAGTTATTTGAGGATCACGGCATCTCCTGGAACTTCTGGACCTGGAAAAAGCTCGACACCGATAATTCCCCCTGTTCCATCGTTCTTCCGCAAGGCTGGCATAAGCTGGTCAGCTATCTGGAAGGAGGCCCGAAGCCGGAGCGTGTGGAGGCACAGGCAATTCTGGACGAATATCTGCACAATCTGAGCCTGGATAACTGTGTGTACCATGCGGATGTTGTACGCTCGCTGTTCCGGCGGCTGCCGGTGCGGATTCCTGCTGTTTTTTATGGCTACAAGGGGAGCGGTCTTAGCTTCGGGAGAGCTCCCGGCAGGCAGGCTGCGGCAGGCATAGGCTTCCGGGAGGAGGACGGAATGGACTTCCGCTTCGTGGAGGGAGACCGGACGGTACCGAATTTCCAGCACGGCCGCGGGGAAGCCTGGCTGTCTGAGGAGAGGCTGTGCGTCGTACTTATGGAGGGTGATTGGGTGGCGTATGAATTTACGGTTCCGGGTTCGGCTGGGGATATGGAACTGCTGAAGCCGGGGGACTTGGAGGGCTCGCGGGAGCGGCAGGAGTCGCAGGGCTCGGAGGATGCGCCGGAGTTGCAGGTCTTAGAGGAGTTGCAGAGCTTGGAGGAACAGGGGGACACGCAGGACACGCGGGTCTTGGAGGAGTCGCAGGACACGCAGGGCTCGGAGGATAGGCAGGATTCGCTGGCTCTGGAGCTGCGGGTCCTGATGAGCGGGCCGGACAGTGAGCTGCTGGTGAAGCTGGACGGTCAGGAGATCGGCCGAATTCACGGTGCTGCTTCGGGCTCCGGGCAGAACTGGCAGACGGTACGGATTCAGAGCGGTCAGCCGCTGGAAGCTGGAGCACATGAGCTGACAGTCAGCGCTGCGGCTGGTGCGGCATCCCTGGAGTGGCTGGATTTGCGGTAGTGCAAAGGTACAAAGAAGGTACAGTATGGACACAGTGAAGGAACGGCGAGGGTGCAGTAAAAGTAGAGTAAATGGTTGGGTAGAGGTAATGTAAGAATAGAATATATTTAGATTGAAGGTAAAGTAGAGGTACAGCGAAGGTTCAGTAGAGTTACAGTATTGGAACGCAGACAAGCATGCCCGCCTGCGCTAACAGGATCATTCAGCTAATGTGATAAGGCCCGTGAATTGCGTTTCCGCAGTTTACGGGCCTTTTTGTATGCAATAATACTTTGTTACTTAGTTACCTTTGTTACCTCAGGAATTTCCTCATTTATCCGCTTTCCGTGGCAGGGAGCGGTTGACTTTTTATGAAATATTGCACAAAATACAACATTTTCACCCTAATATCGATTCAAATCCAATATTGTTGTATCAAATGCAACATTTTTCCTGTTTCAGACGGCTTAGCCGGATTATTTTTGTATTTTATACAACAATCCTCCCGAACACTGAGCTATCCGTGAATCAAAGTTGTAAAACGTACAACAATTTTGTCTTCAGTACTTCTAGAGTGTCTCCATTCAGCCGGCAACGAATCACGCGCATGGAATTGACGTATTCCGCCAGTCCTACAGCCATCATTCGGTAACTTGACTGGTTGTTGTCTATAGTGCAGCCCAGATAGATTGGAGTTGAAACTGTAATGCAGGTTATTGCTGTTTCATGTTCCCGACAGACCGGCTCAATCCGAATAGTAATATTGTTCTATCAATCCCTTAAATCCGTTCATGGCTGCGCCGCGGTTCCCTTGTTATTCTTATCTTGTAAACGATATCAATACAAAGAGGTGAATTCCTTGTGGCGCATTTCCCGGCTCCCCTGAACACTGCCGCAACGCCGAAGAGCGCATACAGAGCTAAGGTGTGGAAGCGCATATGGAGTATGCGTACCCTGTATCTCATGCTGCTTCCCGGTGTGGCCTACTACATTATTTACAAGTATATACCCATGTACGGAGTGCTGATTGCCTTCAAAGATTATGACATTTTGAGCGGAATTGTGCGCAGTCCGTGGGCAGACCCCTGGTACAAGCATTTTCAGTTTTTTTTCGAATCGCCTTATTTCAGTCAATTGCTCACGAACACATTCCTGATCAGTCTGTATAAAACAATCTGGGGAACGATTCCTGCCATCGGCGTGGCTCTGCTCATTCATGAAGGCCGCAGCCTTTGGCTGAACCGGATCGTACAAACGCTGAGCTATATGCCCCATTTTCTGTCCTATGTCATTATCTACGGCATTGCAATTGCCTTTCTGTCCGAAACCTCAGGCCTCGTCAACCGCTGGGTGGTGGAAGCGGGCGGGAACGGCATTCCGTTTCTGACCTCGACAGCGTATTTCCGCAGTGTGCTGGTGGGAACCGATGTCTGGAAGGATCTTGGCTGGGGGGCTATCATTTATCTGGCAGCCATGTCCAGCATTGATGCTACGCTTTATGAAGCAGCCCGCATCGACGGCGCGGGAAGGCTTCGCCGGATCTGGCATGTGACACTGCCCGGCATACGTTCCGTGATTATCCTGCTGCTGGTGCTGAAGGTCGGCTCTGCACTGGATGCCGGTTTCGAGCAGATTTACATTATGTACAATCTCCAGGTAATGCCGGTGGCAGATATTATTGATACCTGGGTATTCCGGGTAGGCCTGGAGCAACTGAATTTCAGCCTGGCGACAGCGGTCGGATTGTTCAAATCCTTGATTGGACTTGTGCTTATCTTCCTGTCTAATAAGCTGGCCCGGAGATGGGGGGGCAATCTATGGTAAGCCGCGGAAACGAACGCTATTTCGATTATTTCATTAATATCCTGCTGATATTGCTGGCCGTGATTTCCGTCTTTCCCCTGCTGTATGTGTTCGCCGTATCCATTACACCCTACAGCGAAGTGCTGCGCAACGGCGGTTTTGTGCTGATTCCCCGCCGGATTACCTTTGAGGCCTATAAGGCGCTGTTTGGAATGGATGCTATTCCCCGCGCCTTCCTCGTGACCAGCTTCGTTACGGTAATGAGCACACTGATCAATCTGGTCCTGACAGTGCTCATGGCCTATACCTTGAGCCGTAAGCATCTGGTCGGCCGCAGCTTCTTCATCTTCCTGATCGTGTTCACCATGATGTTCGGCGGCGGCTTGATCCCGACCTACCTGGTCGTAAAAGGAACCGGCCTGCTTAACACGGTCTGGGCGATGATTATTCCCGGGGCGATGTCTACCTGGAATGTGCTTGTGGTCAAAACGTTCTTCGAAAGCCTGCCCGAAGAACTGTTCGAATCGGGACGGATCGACGGTGCGGGCGAATTTACAGTGCTGCTGCGGCTGGCCCTGCCGCTCTCCATCCCGGTACTGATGACCATCGGCTTGTTCTGTGTCGTAGGCAGCTGGAATACCTTCTTCAGCGCCGTCTACTATATTACTGACCCCGGCTTGAATCCGCTTCAGGTCATCATCCGTGGTCTGTTATTATCCTCCGAGCAAATGGAATATAATGCGGACATTGTACTGCCGACAACGACCTTGCAGATGGCTTCGGTAGTGGCGGCAAGCCTGCCGGTCATCGTGGTCTATCCCTTTGTACAGAAGCATCTGACCAAGGGCATGCTGATCGGTGCCGTGAAGGGTTAACGGATTGTTCCCGGCGCTGTTCAAACGCTGGCAGCGCCGACTCAATACAACATTTGGTATACGAAAGGGGAGCATCACCATGAAACAAAAGAAGCGTATTCCTGCTGTACTGGCCTGTGTATTAACAGCGGGCCTGCTGCTGTCCGCCTGCGGAGGAAGCCCGCAGTCAGATTCCTCCGCTACGGAGGGGCCGGGTTCATCTACAGACGCTCCGGCGGACGCCCGGGCGGAGAAGGTAGCTATCGAGGTCATGCGGGTCGGATGGAACACCACCACCCAGATGCCCAAGGAACAAGATAACTTCGTGAAGAAGACGCTGGATGAGAAGCTCAATATTGATCTGAAAATGACGCTGACCTCTTCTGCGGATGAATTCATTCAGAAGCTGAATATCCGGGCGGCGGGCAGCGACTTGCCCGATGTGATCCTCTTCAATGGACGGAATGAGTTCCAGGAATATGTCAAGAAGAACATTCTGCTTGATCTGGAGCCGTATAAGGAGAAATTGAAGCCCGCAGCGGATGCCATCGGAGACAATGTGTACAGCCGGGTGGAGGTTAACGGCAAGCATTACGCCATATCGCTTAATCCCCAGAGTAACTGGAATTTATTCTGGCTGCGCAAGGATTGGCTGGATAAGCTGCAGCTGCCGGTTCCAGAGACCCTGGATGAAGTATTTGAAGTTGCGAAAGCGTTTACCGAACAGGACCCGGACGGGAATAACAAGAAAGATACTTTCGGCATCACAGGCAGTCTCGGCACTCTGGTGCATTTGATCAACCTGCAGCATGGCGTCGCCGACGCGCTGTATATCAAGGACGGGAAGATGGTCAATGGCATGTTCGAGCCGGAAATGAAGGAAGCGCTGGCTTATACCCAGAAGGTTCTGAATTCCGGCGTGGTCGATCCGGAGATTGCCAGCAACAAGGGCGACAACGCCAAAGACAAAGCGTTCCAGGGCAAGGCAGGCATTATCATCAGTGACTGGACGCAGATTATGAAGGACAATGAAGTGGAGAAATGGAAGGGCGCCAATCCGGATGCGGAATTCCTGATGCTGAACAAGCTGCAGGGACCCAAAGCGAACATCCTTGCCGCCATGGATAAATCCAGCGTATCCGGCATCGTAGCCATTTCACGCCAGGCCGCCCAAGACGAAACCAAACTGAACCGCATTTTTGACCTTATTAATTATACAGCCTCCGGTGAAGGCTCCGAGCTTGTTCAGTTTGGCCAGGAAGGTGTACATTTCACCAAAGAAAACGGTAAGCCGGTGATTACGGACCGGTCCGCAGAGGCGGCATTCACCTGGGTCTACCAGCTGGCCGGCCGGCCGGAAGCGGAATATCTGAGCACCAAATTTGCCAAACAGATTGACTATATTCAGGCTAGCGAACAGGTTGAAGTGCTGGATACCTACAACGGGTTTGTTGTCTTCCCTCAGAACTACAAAGCAGCTGATGCCGACCGCTTCAAGAACGAGGAAATGCTCAAATTCCAATACGGCAAAAACAAGCTGGAGCAATACGACAGCTTCCTGGAGAAGCTGAACACGACCTTCAAGTACCAGCTCTTCCAGGACAGCGCAATGAAACAGCTGCAGGAGCTGGGTTATGCGGAATGAGCAGGATAACCCTGCGGAGGCCGGCAGTTGTGATATACTGTAGCATGAATTTACGGTAACGATAACCGGGAGGGAAGACGATGGGAGGCTGGAAACGCATATGGCCACAAAAGTTCAGAAACCGCTTGTTTGCCGCTGTTGTGATCTTCCTCCTGCTGCCCTTTTTCCTGCTGCAAATCTATAATTACCGGATGATGGAACGGACCGTTTCCCGCGAGTTTCAGGAAAAGGCAATCGAGCAGCTCAACGTGGTTAACGACGCCTTGAACAACGAGATCAATAAAGCTTTCCTCTATTATGTGTACCTGGAGCGGGACCCTTATACCCGCTCCGTATTGCTGTATCCGGGACAACTCAATCCTGCGGAGAAAGCGGTATTCCTGCAAAGCACCGCCCGTCCGGCATCACTGGAGCTGCCCGCCCAGATTACCGTCACCCTGGCCGACCGGTCCGGCACGCTGTACCGCACCGACGGGCTTGTGCAGACCGGGCAGGAGCATGCCAATTTTGTCCGGGAGAGCGGGTTTGCCGGACTCGGTGCTGAGGGAGACTCCTTCCGCTGGGTGACCGGCAAGGATTTGTCCATGTATGCTGTATTGCTCGATAACCGGCAGCAGCCGTTCGGTTATCTGCGGATTAATTTTTATTATGACGGCTGGCTTGCCGAAGCATCGCGGGATCTGCTGCTCCAGCAGCATTATGTATTGATGGACCAGGGAGGCCAGCTGCTCAATTCCTCCGATTACTTCCGGGCGGTGGACCGCACAGCCATCCAAGAAATGATCCGCGTTCCGGACAAAGAGGAACCTCTGCAGCGGGTTGATTATGAGAGCTCGTCGATTCTGACGATCAGCCCGCTCTACAATCTGGATTGGTATCTGGCCGCGTCTATGCCGCTGAATACTTATCTTGGGAATATGAAGGAACTGCGCGAGCAGAATTTCAATTTCTCCCTGATGCTGTCCGGTGGCTTCCTCCTGCTTACCTTCCTCATCGCCGGTGCCATGTCCCGGCCCATCGCGCTGCTCCGGCGCAAGATGGCGTTATCCGCACAGGGGGAATTGAATACACGGGTGGAAGAATCCTTTTTTCATGGAGAGATGAAGGATCTGGCCGCCACGTTCAATACGATGATGACGGATATCGGCGGATTGCTGCAGAAGCTGAAGCAGGAGGAACGGCAGAAGGAAGCGCTGCATTATCAGATGCTGACCGCCCAGATGAATCCGCATTTCCTGCTGAACACGCTGAACACGATCAAATGGATCGCCTATGAAAAAGAGGAGCATGATATTGCAGAAATCTCGATTTCTTTGGGCAAATTGCTGGAAACAAGCCTTTACTCCGATGTAGAGCTGATTCCCTTGCAGAATGAGCTGGATCTGCTGCAGGCGTATGTTTATATCCAGAATATCCGCTATGAGGGCAAAGTAAGGGTCACTCTGGATGTGGAGGAAGGGCTGGCCTATTCCCTTGTTCCGAAGCTGGCGCTGCAGCCGCTGATGGAGAACGCCTTCAAACACGGTTTCTCCACGCTGCAGGAGGATGCCCGGGTCTCTGTCCGTGCAAGGAGATCGGGACGCACGCTGATTCTGGAGCTGGAGGACAACGGCGTCGGCCTTGTCCGCGCCGGCGAACAACCGGAGCTTCGCGCGCGCAAGGGCATCGGAATCGCCAACATCCGCCAACGCCTGCAGCTGCTGTTCCGGGAAGATGGCAGTCTCGTTCTTCTGGAAGGAGAGAAGGGCACAATGGCACGCATCACAATCCCGTTATTGATTGCAAATCCTTTCCAATCCGGAGGTGCAGAGCATGTGGAAAATTCTTCTGGTTGAAGACGAACCGTTTGTCCGGCGTAAGCTGCTTAAACTGGTGGACTGGGAAGCTTATGGCTTCAGTGTAGCAGGGGAGGCGTCCGACGGAGAGGAGGCTTTGCAGCTGATGCATCGGCTGAGACCCGACCTTGTCATTGCCGACATTCTTATGCCCCGCATGGATGGCCTGGAATTGCTGCGGCAGACGCGCCATGCCGGGCTGGACAGCCGTTTTGTCATGTTGACCTGCATGGGCGAGTTTGAATATGCCCGCAAAGCGCTGGAGCTGGGAGCCAGCGGGTATGTGCTCAAGCTGTCGCTGAGCATCCCGGAGCTGCAGGACCTGCTGCTTAAGATCGGCGAAGAATTGTCAGCCTCGCGCAGGCAGCGGCATGCGCTGCTGGGACAGGAATTCAACCGTTATTATGGCCTCGTCTGGGAGGCGGTGAAGGCGGGGCAGGAGACAGCGCCGCCTGCGCCTCCGGCATCCTACCGGCGGCTGCTCATGGTCTCCTGCATCGGGACCGCCCGGCCGCTGCTGGCAGCCGTCCTGGAAGCCTGTCCGCCAGACACCTGGATGGAGGAGGTCTGGACCGGTTCTTTTACGGCAGACGGCTGTACGACCTGCTTCTTCTGGTCTGACGGCAGCCTTAGGCTGCCCGGTAACCTTACGGCGGGCATGCCTGTTCAAGCCGTGGCCTGCGGCGGCCCGGTTCCGCCCGGTCTCATCCATGGGGAGTGGACCCGGCTCTACCGGCAGCTAAACGACCTCTGGTACGAAATTAAGGGCGAAGCTCCGGCAGACGGCAGCGGAGCAGAGTCCGCCTCTACATCTGCCGCCGGGTTGGAGGCGGCCGGAGAGCCGAAGCTTCCGCCTATATGGGTCATGGAGAAGGAGATTGTTCTGGCCTTTGCCCAGCGGCGGAGCGCGGATATGCAGCGTACAGCCTGCGCGATGTGGGAAACGCTGCGGGCAAGCCGGCTGCCCTTCTACCTGGTGATGGAGAAGGCGGAACGCCTGGTGCGGACCTTTGCCGAAATCGGCAATCAGCCTCCGTCCGGGCCTGTTCAGCAACTGCGCGAAGTGGCCACCCACCGGGAGCTGCTCGCTTGCTTTTTGGCGGCCGCGGATGAAATGCAGGTGCGCATGGCCGCAGCGGAGGGGATAACAACCAATCATCCCGAAATCAACCGTGTGCTGGAATACATCCACAGCCGTTTTGCCGAGAACATCACTCTGCGGGCGGTCGCCCGTTATGTCGCCATGGAGGAGCATTATCTCAGCGGGCTTTTCCGCCTGAAGACAGGGGAGACGCTCATCAACTACCTGCAGCATGTGCGCGTGAAGAAAGCCCGGCGCTTACTCCGCGAGACAGACTTAACCGTTAATGAAATCGGCCGCAGCGTCGGGTTCCCGAACGATAATTATTTTATCAAAACGTTCAAGAAATGGTCCGGACAAACCCCCGGGGCCTACCGCAGGGACAGAAGGGAGGCGGAGACGGCGAACCCGCCTTCGGAGAGGCCAGTTTAGATTCCAAGCGCTCTTAGCGGAGGCCACGCGGCAGAGTATATTGCCAAAGGCTTCCCCTGTTTTCACCAGATATAAAAATGAAAGAAAGCGCTGTACAACTTTTTATAACACGTGTTATACTCTCGGTGAGGTGCTGATATATGGGCAAAAAAAGAGTGACCAGCTTTGACGTAGCCAAACGGGCAGGCGTGTCCCGCAGTGTGGTATCTGCGGTGCTGAATGATACTCCCGGCATCGGGGTTGGAGCGGAGACGCGCGAAGCCGTGCTGGAAGCCATCCGCGAGCTGAATTACCATGTGGACGCCGGAGCGCGCAGCATGAAGACGGGAAGAAGCATGACGCTTGCCGCTTTCGGTGATACGCGTCATCCGCTGTTCACCCGGCTGCTGGAAGGCATGCAGCGGGAGTGTGAGCTCAGCGGGTATCATATTCTGCTCTGCTCTCCGCGCCATAAGGGGAACGCCAACGGCAGGACCGAGCTGCTGGAGCTATATCACCGGCGGAAGATCGACGGGATTGTGACGCTGGATCATACCAGCTACCACGATGAGGAGTGGGCTTCCCGCATAGGGAATGCCGGAATCCCCTATGTTTCTGTGGAAGGGTACGCAGAAGTGCCCGGTGTGTTTTCCGTGCTGGCCGATTATTCGGGCAGTGTGGAGACGGCGCTGAATTATTTGCTGCGGGAGGGTACACCGCAGCAGCCCGGCCCGGTCTATGCCGAGGTATACCATGAGCATAGCGCGGATAACTGGGCGGAGCGGAACCGCCGCGATGCCTATACCGGCTGGTGCAGCGCACATGGGATGGAGCCAATCGTGATCCGGCTGGAGGAACACCATGGCGACTGGACAGCGTGCCTGCAGAGGCTGGCGGATAGCGGGCCGCAGCATGCGCCGCTGCTGGTCAACTGGTCAAGCGCAATTCCCGATCTGTACCGGGCGGCTCACAAGCTTGGCCTGCGTATCGGTGAAGATGTGCGGATCATGGCGGCAGATAATACGATTCAGGGTCACCGTCTTAGCCTGCCGTCTCTAAGCTGCGTAGAAATCCCTTATGTGAGTATGGGAGAAGAGGCGGTACGCTGCTTACTTACGCAGATGAACGGCGGGAACGAAGCAGGACAGGCGGACAAAATCTGGCTTCCAGCAGTATTACGGGCAGGAGAAAGCGCGTAACCGCGCTTGGTATGAAGGGGAGGCTAAGCCATTCATGGTGTTACACTTGCTGCCGGCACTGCCTGAACAGCTTCTGCTGGGGGACGATGTAGCTTTAGCTTGCACATAGTCTGAGCCGGCTGAGCTAACAGGCAATATGCCTTAAGCAGCGATTCACTTTGTAGTGGCAGCTTATCCTAATTAGCAGGGAACGGTACCATCCTTACACGGATGGACCGTCTTTCTGCCCATTTTATAACACGTGTTATACAAAAGGGAGGAAAATTGGAATGGGAATGTTTTGGACTGAAGAGAAGCTTGCACTGCGGTTGAAGGAGCTGGAGGGTTACCGGTACCGTGAGGTTATTACGCTTGATGAATGGCTGGTTACAGAGGATCAGGAGGGTGACAATGGTGTCTATCCATCCGCCCCGGAAGGAGACAAGAAGCTTCGTATAGGGGATTACTGGACCGGCAGTGATGTGTATTTGTGGCTGCACCGCAAAATAACCGTACCCGCAGCTTGGCAGGGGAAACGTATTGTAGGTATATTCGATTTCGGCCGGACAGGCGGAGGGAACAACAGCGGCTTCGAATCCCTGCTGTTTCTGGATGGCAAGCCGTATCAGGGCGTGGATTCCAATCACCAGGAGGTGTTTCTTGAGGATGCCGCTGGCAGGGAGCTGGACTTCACCTTCCGCTTATGGTCAGGCCTGAACGGAGACGGCCAGCTGATTGCTCAGGAACACCGGATCAAGCAGGCTGAGCTGGCTCATCTGGATGAATCAACCGACAACCTCTATTATACAGGCCGGGCGGCACTGGATACTTTCAAGCAGCTTGCCGACAGCCAGATCGAGAAGCATGAATTGCTGATGGCATTGAACCGCTCGTTTAACAAGCTGGACTGGTCAAGGCCCGGCAGCGCAGATTTCTATGCTTCAGTCCAGGAGGCTGAGGAGAGCCTGCTCGAGGCCCTGGCCCTGCTGGAGCAGCAGCATCCGGTTACGGTAACCGCGATCGGCCATACCCATATTGATGTGGCCTGGTTATGGCGGCTTACCCATACCCGGGAGAAAGCGGCCCGCTCCTTCTCCACAGTGCTTCGGCTGATGAAGCAGTTCCCGGAGTACATCTTCCTGCAGACCCAGCCGCAGCTCTATGCCTACATCAAGCAGGATTATCCGGAGATTTATAGCGAAATTAAGCAGCGGGTGGAGGAAGGCCGCTGGGAAGCCGGAGGTGCAATGTGGCTGGAAGCGGACTGCAATCTGACCAGCGGCGAGTCGCTGGTGCGCCAGATTCTGTACGGGACAAAATTTTTCCGGGAGGAATTTGGCGTAGACTGCAAGTACCTATGGCTGCCGGATGTGTTCGGCTACAGCTGGGCGCTGCCGCAGATTCTGCGCAAGTCGGGCATTGACACCTTCATGACGACCAAGATCAGCTGGAGCCAATATAACCGCATGCCGCATGATACGTTCCAGTGGAGGGGCATTGATGGCAGCGAGGTACTGACCCACTTCATCACCACACCCGAGGCTCCTGATTCCAGTGCCTGGTACTATACGTATAACGGCCTTATTGAGCCTTTCTCTGTGCAGGGGATCTGGGACCAGTACCGCGACAAGAACCTGAACCGTGAGCTGCTGCTCTCCTACGGGTATGGCGACGGCGGCGGCGGTGTGAACCGCGAGATGCTGGAGATGCGCCGGAGGCTGGATACCATGCCGGGGCTGCCGCAAGTGAAGCCGGGCCGGGCGGATGACTATTTCCAGCGGCTGCATGAAACGATAGAAGGCACCGATCAATATGTGCATACCTGGGACGGGGAGCTGTATCTGGAGTTTCACCGCGGGACTTACACCAGCCAGGCTTATAACAAAAGAATGAACCGCAAGCTGGAGCTGCTGTACCGCGAGGCGGAATGGCTGCAGATGCTCCTTGCTGCGGAGATAGGCGGACTAGCGCAATATCCTGCAGCATCGCTCCTGGAAGGCTGGCAGATTATTCTGCGCAACCAGTTCCATGATATTATCCCCGGCTCCTCCATTCATGAGGTCTATCAGGATTCACGGCTGGAATATGCAGAGGCAGAGCAGCTGGGCCGGGCTGCGCTTAATGCTGCGGCTGCTGGACTCGTCAACCTTAAGCGCCCTGATGCGGCTGGTGGTGGGGATAACCCGGCGGATACCGCGTCACACCAGGAGTTCACCCTGTTCAACAGCTCCCTCTTTGAAGGTCCCCGTCTGGCAGCCGTACCTCACAGCGCAGAGATTGCCGTCTGGACCGATGCCGCCGGCAACCCGCTGTCCGCCCAGCGCTCCGGCAGTCAGTGGCTGGTCGGGGTAGAAGCTGTTCCGGCGATGGGCAGTGCAGTGATCCGCGCTGCACAACCCGCCGCATCCGGAGAAAATACGGAACCCTCCGTTCCTTTTACCTGGCAGGATTCAACACTAACAACACCTTATTATATTCTGGAGTGGAATGCAGCCGGACAGCTGAGCCGGATCTATGACCGCAAGGAAGCGCGCGAGGTGCTGGCAGCGGGCGAATGCGGCAATCTGCTACAGGTCTTTGAGGATAAGCCGAAGATGTTCGACGCCTGGGATATCGATCTGTATTACCAGGAGAAAATGCGGGTAGTAAGCGATCTGCGCTCTGTAGAGCTGACTGAATGCGGCCCGCTGCAGGCAGTGCTGAAGTTCACCTGGAAGTACATGGATTCCTCGATCACCCAGAAGGTTAAGGTATATGCCGGAAGTGCACGGATTGACTTCGAGACCCTGGTGGACTGGCATGAACAGCATCAGCTGATGAAGGCGGCATTCCCTGTTGCGGTTCGCGCCACGGAAGCTACCTATGATATCCAGTTCGGCAACGTGAAGCGGCCGACCCATTGGAATACAAGCTGGGATTATGCCCGGTTCGAGAGTGTCGGCCACCAGTGGGCTGACCTGTCGGAGCGGGGCTATGGCGTCAGTCTGCTGAACGACTGCAAATACGGTTACGACATCAAGGATCACACGATGAGACTGTCGCTGATTAAATCGGCAACCAGCCCGGACCGGCTGGCTGACCAGGGCGAGCACCGCTTCACGTATGCCTTGCTTCCGCATAAAGGGGATTGGGCTTCGGCTGGCACGGTGCAGGAAGCCTGGGCGCTGAATAATCCGCTCCTCGCTTCCGAAGGGGGTTATGCCGCCGGCAACGGTAAATCACTGATTACCTGCGATGTCCCGAACATAGCCGTCGATGCCGTCAAGCTGGCCGAGGATGGCAGCGGATGTATCGTCAGACTGCATGAGTATACGGGAACACGCAGCACGGCGAAGATCGGCAGCGATTACTCCGCCGTCTCCTGGCAGCTGAGTGATTTGATGGAGCGTCCGCTGGAGGCGGCAGCGGTGGACGGACCGGCTATCCGCCTTGATTTCAAACCGTATGAGATTCATACGGTGCATATTGTCTTTGCCTGAGCTAACACTAGGCAGAATGCGGTTAGTGTATAAAGCAAAAGCAAATGATCCCCGGACTTTGGGGATCATTTGCTTTATTCTTGAGGCTATTGCATAAAGTACAGACATGTTGATTTACAGCTGCTTAATCAGCTCTTCCAGCTCATCCATCAAACCTTGTGCAAGTTCAAAGTTAGCAGCTTTCAAAGCCAACTCGATTTTCGTTTCCACTGCTTTTTTATTTTGTTCCAGTTCCAGATAGTCCTTATCAAAATGCCTTGCATAAATCATCTTTTTGAATTTCTTGATCGTCATCTTTCTAATCGTCTTGCCGTCAATGATCAGAACATAATCCATCCCGTTTACCACCGAATAGAAATCATGCGAAATCATGAGAATCGCACCTTTATAGTTCTGGATAGCGTTCTCCAGTGCGATTTGTGTATAGGTGTCCAAATGGCTTGTCGGCTCATCAAGCAGCAGTACGTTCGCTTTACTGGCCGAAACTTTAGCCAATTGAAGCATGTTTTTTTCGCCGCCGGATAAGGATTCTATCTTCTGATCAAGGATTTCCCCTTCAAAGCCGTAGCTTGAAAGATGCGATCTAATCTCATCATACGTTGCGAACCCGGCATCGATGAATTCCTCTAGTATGGTATTAGAATCCTTCAGCATTTCACCTTGAAGCTGAGATAAATAAGTCACTTTAGCATCCGGATTTACTTCTATTGCATCATGATTATTCCTATAAATCTCCCGGAGTAATGTTGTTTTTCCGGTGCCGTTTGCACCGATAAGGGCTACTTTATCCGTAGATTTGATCTCAAAGTTAACATTTTCTAACAGCAGCTCATCAAAGGAAACGCTATAGTTATTAACAGTAATAACAGTCGTGTCTTCCAGCTCATGATCGAACCCGAAACGGATATCCGGCTGCTTAATCTCTACGAATGGAGCTTTAATTCGGCGCGCTTCCAGTCTTTCCTGAAATTTAACTCTGGCTTTTAGCGCTCTCCCTCTGGAGGCTTCTGAATTATAAGTTGCGATTGCTCTAAGGTTATTGACGATGCTCTCGTTTCTCGCAATTTCTTCCTCTTCAGCGATAGCGAGCTCCTGCAGCTCAATTTTGGTTTGCAGCAAGGAGAAGTTGTAATCAATATACCGCCCGTCAAACTCCTGGATCTCCATGTTTTCAAGGTGCAGGATTTTGTTGAAGCAATGATTGAGCAGATAGCGGTTGTGCGTAACCACCAGCAGTATGCCTTTGTGGGCATTAATAAGATTCTTAAGCGAATTTAAGTTGTCAAAATCTAAAAATACATCGGGCTCGTCCATAATCATGAAGTCCGGACGGCTGAGCATTTCCTTCATTACTTGAATGAGCTTGAATTCCCCGCCGCTAAGGTCAGATACCCTGACATCCTTTAGCTTCATGAGGTTTGCCAGGTTTAGCTTCTTATTAATATTGCTTTCGTAATCATTCCCGTCCATAGCATCGAAGGCGTCCAACGCTAACTGATACCTTTCCAGCAGCGAATCCATATCCGAGGATGTTTCCATTTCAGTCAAAATAGAATTTATTTCATTTTGTACCTTAATAAATTCTTCGCCGATATATTCAAAAACGGTTGTATCTTTAGTTTTCTCCGGTTGGGAGAACTGGCTTACATACCCGATGCTGCAAGCGGGGTCTATCTCTAACCTGCCCTCAAACAGATATCTTTCCGGGTCCATCAGTATATCGGTCAGTGTACTTTTGCCGCTGCCGCTTGTTCCAATGAACGCACAATGCTGTGCCTCTTCAAGCGTAAAGGAAATATCTTTATATAGTTCTTTTTGCGGGAATGAGAAGGATAAGTGTTCTGCTTTTATCATAGTGTTACCTTTCTTTCTAACTAAATTTGTGACCATCTTAGGATGTATTGAAGAGCACAGATGTTGAGTTTACCGTTGATAGCCTAACACTATTTACAAATAACATCAATCATTCCGCGTTAAAGTTGTTCCTCCCGGCTCCGGCCCCTCCAGATGTTTCCTGCCGGACGCCTGCCGGTAGCTCCCCGGAGTGGTGCCGATAATCCGCTTGAACACCAGATTGAAGGTCTTCGGGTCGCGGTAGCCGACCTGCTCCGCAATGAGCTGAACGGGCGCCTTGGGCTGCTGGACCAGCAGCAGGCAGCTTTTCTGAATCCGGACATTCTGCAGGTAATGATGGAAGGTCTGCCCGGTATGCGCCTTGAACAGCCGCTGAAGATGGCGTTCGCTCCAATCGAAGCTGCGTGACAGACACTTCAGGGTGATTTCCTGCGCGTACTCCTGGTTGACATAATTCAGAATCTGCAGGAATTGCGTCTGCTTGTTCAGCGGAAACTGGACCTCATCATGCCTGAGCCGGTAGATACTTATCAGCAGTTGAATGAACAAGGTCAGCAAATAGCTGCCCGCGCCGGTCTGCGGAAGATGAACCTCCCGGTGAAGCGCCAGAAACAGGCTCTCGATGGAGCCGTTCAGATCCGTCACGGAGAATGCGGGCAGCTGATGATTACGTATCTGCTCCAGGTAGGAGGCAATCGGCGGGTCCGGGATCAGGGCGGCAAGGTTGTCCAGCAGCTCCGGCTTAAACAAACAATTGTACACCACGAGCGGCTCACGGAGAGAGCCGGGTGAAGAGGGACGGAAGACATGGGAGACCCCGACGGGAATGAAGTACAGCTGCCCCTTGCCGGTCCGCTGAGCCTGCTGCCCGATATAATGGAAGCCCTTGCCTTCGGCAACGAACGTCAGCTCCATGAAGTCATGGGAGTGAAGCGGAAGATCATAGTTCTCGGTAGCGCGGTTCACATATAACAGGAGATCTTTCTGGAAGAAATACTCCCCTTTTAGCGTATGATTGGCCGAATGCATCAGCTCACTCCTCTGAGCAGCAGAATGTCCTTTTTACCCCGGTGAAATGTCCGTATTGCAGGTCATGTAAATGCTGCGGAATTCTATAATTGTAATAGAAAGCGTTTCATATTTATAGGGGGTGCGGTCAATGATAGCTGTCCAGAAATTACGTGTGGAGTACAAAGACAATCCGCTGGGGCTGGATGTCCGTTATCCAAGAATCAGCTGGCAGCTGGATGCGGATGAGCGGGATGTCACGCAGCAGGCGTATCAGCTTCAGGTAGCAATGGATCAGGACTTCGGAAGCACGGTATGGGATTCGGGCAGAGTGGAGTCCGGGGAATCCCTGCATATTGAGATGAAGGAGCTGCAGCTGCAGCCTAAGCAGCGCTATTATTACCGGATTAAAATATGGGATCAGCAGAACCGGCCTACAGAGTGGTCGGATACCGCCTGGTGGGAGACGGGCCTGCTCTCGCCGGAGGATTGGGAGGCAGAGTGGATTACAGCGCCGCTGGCTTGCCTGGATGTCCAGGCAGAGCAGGCTCCGCTGCTGCGGCGGAGCTTCCATGTAGACCGGCAGGTCACCCGGGCCAGAATGTATGTGACCAGTCTCGGTCTCTATGAAGTGGAGCTGAACGGTACAAGAGTCTGCGAGGATTATTTGACCCCCGGCTGGACCAGCTACAGCACCCGCCTGCAGTTCCAGACCTATGACATTACAAGGCAGCTGGCAGTGGGGGACAATGCGGTTGGCGCCTGGCTGGGGAACGGCTGGTACAAAGGAAACCTGGCCTGGGATAACAAAAAGCATGTGTTCGGCGATCGCACGGCACTGCTGATGCAGATTCATCTCATCTATGCGGACGGGGTGGAGCAGATCATCGGAACGGATCAGGGATGGACAGTATCGCCCGGACCGCTGCTGATGTCGGAGATTTATCACGGCGAAACCTATGATGCCCGTCTGGAGCAGACCGGTTTCAGCAGGGCGGATTACGATGACAGGGTGTGGGTTCCTGCGGAAATCCTTCCGTACACCAGGGATATTTTACTCGCCCAGGAGAATGTTCCGGTGAAGGCTGTAGAGGAACTGATGCCTATAGCACTCATACGCACTCCGGCCGGGGAGACCGTGCTGGATATGGGCCAGAATATGGTCGGCTGGATGCGGTTCACCGTCGAAGGTCAGACTGGACAGGAATTTCAGCTGCGGCATTTCGAGGTGCTGGATCAGGAAGGCAATGTGTACACAGATAACCTGCGGGCGGCGAGACAGACGGTTACGTATATTGCCAGAGGCGGAGGCCGGGAGTGCTTTCAGCCGCGGTTCACTTTTCAGGGCTTCCGGTATGTGCAGCTGACTGGCTTCCCGGAGGACCTCAATCTGCAGGATTTCGCAGGTGTTGTCCTGCATTCGGATATGGAGCCGACCGGCAGCTTTACCTGTTCAAATCCGCTGCTGAATCAGCTGCAGCATAACATTCTATGGGGGCAAAAAGGTAATTTCGTCGATGTGCCGACAGACTGCCCGCAGCGCGATGAACGGCTCGGCTGGACCGGGGATGCGCAGATGTTCATCCGTACGTCGGCGTATCTGATGAATGTGGCCCCCTTTTTCAGCAAATGGCTCAAGGATCTGGCGGCCGATCAGCTGGATAACGGCGGTGTCCCGTTCGTAATTCCCCATGTGCTGGATGAGAATTCCCATTCTTCCGCTGCTTGGGGCGATGCGGCTGTCATCTGTCCGTGGACGATTTATCAGTGTTATGGCGACAAGCTGATTCTGGAGCAGCAGTACAGCAGCATGCAGGGCTGGGTGGAGTATATCCGCCGGCAGGGGACGGATGAATTCCTGTGGAATACCGGCTTCCATTTCGGAGACTGGCTGGGCCTGGATGCCAAGCCTGACAGCTACATCGGCGCTACGGACAGAGATTATATCGCAACGGCCTTCTACGCCTATTCTGTAGAGCTTATGGGGAAGACGGCGGAAGTGCTGGGCCGAACAGAAGACGTGCAGTACTACTCGCAGCTGCATGCGCGGATCAAACAAGCTTTTAACCGGGAATTCATCACGCCTGCCGGACGGATAAGTGTAGCTACACAGACGGCCTGTGTGCTGGCGTTGATGTTCGGTCTGGTGGAGGGGAAAGCACAAGAACGCACGGTTGGCAAGCTTATAGAGCTGCTGGAAGAGAGCAAATATCATCTCACCACAGGCTTCGTCGGCACGCCTTATCTGAATCTGGTGCTGGCAGGAGCGGGGCATTATGATGCTGCCTACAAGCTGCTGCTGCAGACCGATTACCCTTCCTGGCTGTATCAGGTTACCCGGGGAGCGACGACCATCTGGGAGCATTGGGACGGGATTAAGGAGGACGGCAGCTTCTGGAGCAAGGATATGAACTCGTTCAATCATTATGCGTATGGGGCGATTGGCGATTTTCTGTACCGCTGTGTTGCCGGCATCGAGCAGGTGGAGGCCTATCCGGGCTATAAGCAGTTTCTGATTCAGCCGTATCCGGGAGGCGGACTGACTTCGGCTGCCGCCGGGCTGGAATCTATGTACGGGAAGATCCGCTCAGAGTGGACGATTGATTCCGGCAAAATAGAGCTGGTGACCGTAGTTCCGCCGAATACCTCGGCTACTGTACTGCTCCCGGACGCTGTGCTGGCGGGTGTGCTGGAGAACGGGCAGGAGCTTCAGGCGGTCCGCGGTATCCATTCCGCCGAGCAGCTGGAGAAGTCGGTGAAGATTACGCTTGGCTCCGGTGAATACAGATTTGAATATGCCTTACAAAAGTAAGCGGTATAGCAGAGTTCCTGTGGAATGACGGAACTCTGCTTTTTTGTTGATTAGGAAATTATGAAATTCGTCTGTTGTGGATAAATTTCATTGGAATTTGGTTGGATAATTCAACTTCTGGTGTGTGGTTTGATTCGCCCTTAGGACGAATTTGTTCTTATGCAGCTATATAGATTGAACTTGGGGAATAACCTACTCCACAGAACTCTGCGTTTGCAAGTCCATTGGAGAGTAACTAGCGTGAAGTGCATAGCATTTAATTGTATTTTCTGCAGTTAAAAGACGGCGAGATTCCGGATTTTCCGGGTTAACTGTATTCTGTACAACTAAAAAAGCGGTGAGTCCCCTTTTACGAAATATGTGGATTTTTAAGTGTAGAAAGTGCAATTAAAACCCTCACAGCACAATAATCGCCCGCTTTAGTTGCACAAAATACAGTTAAAGCTTAGACGGCGCGAATCCCGGCACAGCCAGCTGTCCAAGCGGTAAGCCCGGGACTAATCAGAAAGATTACCAGTTCAAGCTATCAAGCTATATAGTCTTATTGCGCTATACAACCAGGGAATGATCCTCCAGGAAACGGATGAACTCCCGCATGCATTTACTGATGTAACGCTCCTTGTTCCAGATCAGCACGACGTTCCACGGAATGGACGGATTCCGCAGCGGCAGAATGCGCACATTCTGGTTGGATACCTTCTCACAGAGCGGCTCAGGCAGAAAAGCGATGCCCAGATTGGCCGACACCAGCTCGACCAGCAGGTCCCATTGAGCGCTTTCATAAGCGATATTGGCTTCAAACCCTGCGCTGATGCAGGCCTCGATAATATGCTGCCGCATGGCGAACCCCTTGGCGAACAGGATCAGCGGCTCTTCCCGGAGATCGGTCAGCGAAGCCTCTTCAAGTGTTGCCAGCGGATGTGACTTATGGACAACAATTGCCAGATTCTCACGGACAAAAGGCTTGATTCCGAAGCTGCCCTCCCGGACGGGAAGCAGGACGGCGCCCAGATCAATACTGCCCTCCAGCACCATATTCTCAACATTCTTCGAGCCCTGTTCAATGAGCTCGAAGGAGATGTTGGGATATTTTTTTTGGAATGGAGTCACGACTTTGGGGACAAAAACGGAGCTGATCACCGGAGGAAGGCCAATCTTGATCGTACCGGTCTTAAGGTTGCTGATGTCGTCCAGCGTCATATGCAGATTGTCCACTGCGGCAATAATCAGCCTGATCTGCTCCATCGCCGCTGTTCCGGCATCGGTAAGCCTGACATATTTGCCCGAGCGATCAAACAGGATGACGCCAAGCTCGTCCTCCAGGCTCTTAACCATCTTACTGAGGGTGGGCTGGGTTAGGTGAAGCTTCTCCGCCGCCTTGGTGATGTTGTGCAAATTGGCCACTTCCAGCACGTATTTCAGGTTCCGCACATCCAAAAGTAAGCGCCTCCAATCTATGATATATTTTCATGGTTTGCATGCGATGTCTGAATTTTACCCCTAAAAAAGCGCGTTGTACACTGTATACATAAAGACATCCGCATCACATTTGTCAATGGGCTGCAGCAAAAAAACAGGAGGGGTTCGGTGTGGGGAAAGTAACGACGCTTGAAGAAATAGGCGAACTTGTTCATGACGGTATGACCATTATGGTTGGTGGATTCATGGGAACCGGAGCACCTGATGCACTGGTAGGCATTCTGATGGACCGGGATATCAAAGACATTACGCTGATCTCCAGCGACACGGCTCTGGTCGATACAGGAGTAGGCCCGCTGGTCTTGGGCCGGCGGCTGAAGAAGGTGATCGCTTCGCATATCGGCACCAACCCGGAGACGGGCAGACAGATGCTCGCCGGGGAGCTGGCGGTGGAGCTGGTGCCGCAGGGTACGCTTGCCGAGCGGGTGCGGGCCGGCGGTGCAGGGCTCGGAGGCATTCTGACGCCGACAGGAACAGGGACGATGGTCGCCGACAACAAGCAGACGCTGATCATTGAGGGCAGGGAATTTCTGGTGGAGCTGCCGCTGCGGGCCGATGTTGCCCTGCTGAAAGCACACAAAGCGGATAAGTCGGGCAATCTGGTGTACCGCAATTCGGCGCGCAATTTCAATCCGCTGATGGCGCTGGCCGCCGATCTTGTCATTGTTCAAGTGGATGAAATTGTGGAGACCGGGGAGCTTGACCCCAATATTGTGGTTACGCCGGGTGTCTTGGTCGATAAAATCATCTGCTATAAGGAGAGTGAATAACATGGATACGAAAGAGCTGATTGCACGCCGGGCGGCGGTTGAACTGCATGACGGGGACGTAGTCAATCTGGGCATCGGGCTGCCGACGCTGATCCCGAATTATTTGCCGGCAGGCATCAACATTATTCTGCAATCCGAGAACGGCTATATCGGACTTGGACCGGTGCAGGATACGATCATTCCCGATCTGGTCAATGCAGGAGGCAAACCGGCTAACATTCTGCCCGGGGGTTCCTTCTTCGACAGTGCCACTTCCTTTGCGCTTATCCGCGGCGGACATGTGGATGTTACCATTCTTGGCGGGCTGGAGGTAGACGCGCACGGCAATCTTGCCAACTGGATGGTTACCGGCAAAATGGTGCCCGGCATGGGCGGCGCCATGGACCTGGTCACGGGTGCAAAAAAAGTTATTGTCGCTATGGAGCATACCTCCAAGAACGGTGCCCCCAAAATCGTAAGCGACTGCACCTTGCCCCTAACCGCGCGCGGCGCTGTATCGATGATTATCACGGAGCTGGCGGTATTCCGTTTCACCCCGCAGGGGCTGGTGCTGGAAGAGCTGGCTCCAGGCGTTGAATTGGAAACGGTTACAAATAAAACGGGTGCTGCGTTTACGGTTTCTGCGGATCTGTCTCCCATGCGGAATATCCCTTCGGATGAGGTGCTGTTATGAACAAAGCCCAAGAAATCGTCATTGTCAGTGCGGTACGGACAGCACTCGGCACCTTTGGCGGAAGTCTGGCCGGTATTGCCGCCGTGGATTTGGGGGCGCTGGTCATCAAGGAGGCGCTGCAGCGGGCGGGTGTTGCTCCGGAGCAGGTCGATGAAGTCATTATGGGCAATGTGCTTCAGGGCGGGCTGGGCCAGAATCCGGCGCGTCAGGCGGCAATGAAAGCGGGCATTCCAGTGGAGGCCTCCAGCCTGACCATCAATAAGGTCTGCGGTTCGGGCATGAAGGCGGTTCACCTGGCTGCGCAGAGTATTATGGCGGGAGACAGTGAGATTGTTGTAGCCGGCGGAATGGAAAATATGTCGAAAGCGCCTTATGTGCTGGATCAGGCCCGTTACGGCTACCGCATGGGCAACGGCACGCTGATCGATACGATGGTAAGTGACGGCCTGACCTGCGCGTTCAACCAATACCACATGGGGATCACGGCTGAGAATGTCTCCGAACAATTCGGGATCAGCCGCGAAATGCAGGATGCCCTGGCGGCGTCCAGCCAGGAGAAGGCCGTGCGCGCCATTGAAGCAGGCCATTTCAAGGAAGAAATCGTGCCTGTAGTCATTCCGCAGCGAAAAGGCGATGCCATCATCTTCGATACCGATGAGTTTCCGCGGAAAGGAACAACGGCCGAGAAGCTGGCAGGCCTGCGCCCGGCCTTTAAGAAGGACGGCAGTGTTACCGCCGGGAATGCCTCGGGCATTAACGACGGCGCTGCAGCACTGGTTATCATGTCGGCGGAGAGAGCTGCGGCGCTGGGGCTGAAGCCGCTGGCGCGTATCCTGTCCTACGCGTCCGGCGGTGTTGATCCTTCCATCATGGGGATGGGGCCGGTTCCGGCCACGAAGAAGGCGCTGCAGCGGGGCGGCCTGACGATCAGCGATATCGATCTTATCGAGGCTAACGAGGCGTTTGCCGCGCAGATGCTGGCGGTGGGCCAGGCCCTGGACTTCCCGGAGGAGAAGGTCAATGTGAATGGCGGGGCCATCGCCCTGGGCCATCCTATCGGTGCGAGCGGGGCGAGAATTCTCGTAACACTGGTTCATGCACTGAAGCAGCGCGGCGCACGCACCGGACTTGCCACGCTGTGCATCGGCGGCGGGCATGGCGTCACGACGATTATTGAGCGGATCTAGAACGGATATCGAACAGATATCGAACAGATCTAGAACGGATATCGAACGGATATAAGCTGCAGACATCCGCGAAAGCGGCATCTTGCCAGGATGATCAGAAGGTTTGTGAAATATGGAACAATATTATTGCAGGCAAAGCTCCTATATCTGGGGCTTTGCTTTTTTTTATTGTATAGGAAATTATACAATACAAAAAAATGTGGATAACTCCGAAGAAAAAGGTAGGGGGATGAACATGAAAAACCAAGAAACGTGGAAGAAACGAGGAATCATAAGGCAGATTCTAAAAGATCACTTTCATGGGTTCATGGAAATGCTGCTTTTTTTTATTGTATAGGAAATTATACAATACAAAAAAATGTGGATAACTCCGAAGAAAAAGGTAGGGGGATGAACATGAAAAACCAAGAAACGTGGAAGAAACGAGGAATCATAAGGCAGATTCTAAAAGATCACTTTCATGGGTTCATGGAAATGCATGGACATCACCTGCCTGAGGAACTTCGCAGTAGTATGACAGAGACGGTGAATAAAGCCATACGCTGCGGCACGCGGGATATGGGCTACGCGAGATATGAATGTAAGGGATGTATAAAAGGAACGCCGGATCCGGTGTTATTTGCTTTACCTGCAAAAGCCGCTTTTGTCATGGATGCGGGAAAAAATATACGGATGAATGGGCAGAAAAGCAGCAGGAACGTATCTTGAATGTCCCTCACCTAAAAGGAACGCCGGATCCGGTGTTATTTGCTTTACCTGCAAAAGCCGCTTTTGTCATGGATGCGGGAAAAAATATACGGATGAATGGGCAGAAAAGCAGCAGGAACGTATCTTGAATGTCCCTCACCGCCATCTGGTCTTTACGGTGCCGGAGGAATTGCGTAAGGTGTTTTTTCAAGACCGGCGCAAGTTAAATGAACTCAGTAACCAAGTGGCTAAAGTGATTCAGTATTATTACCGGCGGAAAAATAAGAGTAAGAGATATGAAGTCGGTGTCATAACGGTCATTCATACGTTTGGACGCGATTTAAAGTTTAACCCGCACATCCATTCACTCATTACAGAAGGTGCGCTGGACCGGAACAAGGAGTG
>NZ_JUEI01000040.1:0-82871 GCF_000802655.2 Paenibacillus sp. IHB B 3415
GAAATGGCGGCCTTTTTCGTCCCTTTTTTTGGGAAATCAACACGCCTATATTTCATACAACAATCTTCCCAAACGCCCACCTATCTGCGAGATAAAGTTGTAAAAAGTACAACAATAATGCCTATATAGTGTGAAGGTCATATTGGTGAGCACCATACGGGTGAATAACTATGAATAAACGCTACCCAGTGTGAGCGCCATACGGGTGAAGACAGCTATGAATAAACGCTATCCACTGTGAGCGCCATACGGGTGAAGACAGCTATAGATAAACACTATACTGTGTGAACACCATACAGGCGTACGTCATACTGGTGTTCGCTGCTAGAGAATCCGCTTCGCCTTCGCCGCCTTCAGCCACTGCGGGAATTCATTCAACAGCTGATCATAGAGCTGCTCGTCGTTCACTTCTTCTATACGGTCCAGATGGATGAAGTTTGCGTTATCCACTAGCCTTCCGCCCATCGTGTCGAGCTGCTTCAGTACCTCGAAGTCAGAATCACCGATACCCACAAACTGCCAGAAGATCGGCAGCGAGGAAGACGCCATAATTACTTTTTTGGTTGGCTTCACTACGCCCCCGTCATTAATAAAAATAATGAAAACCGGAGTTGTATCCTTCTCCTCGCGGGTGTATTTCTGAATCACATCCTCCATCACCGGCGGCTCATTGTTGCGTCCGAACTTATGGATTGAATCGTTGTTCATAATATGATTGAAGACATAGCTCCCGAGATCCCATTCCGTTACCGGCGGCAGCCTGCTGAATTCCGTATCATACACCCACACATCCAGCGAGCCGTTGTCATCCAATTGGCAGGCTACGGCCAGAATACGTTCCACCACCTCCTGCACGACACCGCTGGAATAGAGATTTCTCATGGAGCCGGTGATGTCCAGCACAATTCCCACTCTGGCTTTTACATCGGTCAGCTGTTTTTTGACCAGGGTGAACCCGACTATTTTCTTGCGCAAATCTATGGATGACAGGACGTTGACATCGGCGGCCGGTGCAGTCTGCGGAAGGACGGTCTCCACTTTCTCTACCTTCTCTACTTTCTCTACTTTCTCTACCTCCCCCTCCTCCGCCGCGACCAATACCTTCTCGAGCTTCTCCATCTTCTCCACCAGTTCGGCTGTCGCTGCCGCTTCGTTGCCTCCCTCCGGTTCAACCTCAAGTCCATAGCTCTTGCAGAGCGCAGCCAATCCTCCGTTAAAACCGCTGCCGATCGCGCTGAATTTCCACTCTCCCTGATGACGGTACAACTCCCCGGCCACCACTGCTGTCTCGTCGGACAGATCCGTTCCATAATCGAAGCGGTATAATTCCTCACCGTTCTTGCGGTCCATTAGTGACAGCTGCAGTCCAGACAGCTCCTTCATCCGCAGATTCTGCTGCTCCCCCTCGTAGATCGTCAATGTCACCGCAATCCGGGCATATTGCTCCGGAATTCCGGATAATGAAATAAAGAGGCTCTCCTCGTTCTCCCCCTCTGTCGTATGACTTACTGTTCCATCCCTTGATACCGGATTACCGTAAAATATAAAATCCTCGTCCCGTTCACACCGGTTCTGCCCCGACAACAAAAAGGCTGCTGCATCCACACTGATTCCGGCATGCTCCGTATTCCAGCGCAACCGGATGGTTAGATCACGGACGCCCTTTCCCTTGGTGATATCTACTTTTTGGCCTTTTAACAGCTGCAAGTCTCTCATCTCCCCGTTATAGCAGCATATTCCAGCAGTTCATAGATAAGGCATACCATATCCGCTGCGTTTTGTACATTCTGCTGGATTGTAATTCTCTCTGCGCTCCTTTAATATGAACCTTATACATGATAGATAAGGGGCTTTACCTATGGATTTTACAGCAATAGACTTTGAAACAGCCAATTCCAGCCGCTCCAGCGCTTGCGCATTGGGGCTTGTTCAGGTTAGAAATGGTGTGGTCACCGCAGAATATGACTGGCTGATTGACCCGCGGCAGAGGTTCGACGGAATGAATATCGCGATACACGGAATTACGCCCTCAATGGTTAAAGGCAAACCGACCTTCGCAGAGCTGTGGCCCACGATTGAACCGCTGCTGCAAGGCGAGATTGTGATTGCGCATAATGCTTCCTTCGATATGAGCGTTCTGCGTTATTGCCTGGATGATTCGTTATTCAGCTATCCGGATTTCAAATATATGTGTACCTACCTGCTGGGCAAAAAAATGCTTCAGGAGCTGCCCTCCCATAAACTGAATGTAGTCTCCGAGCATTTCGGCATTAGGCTGAAGCACCATGATGCACTGGATGACGCCAGAGCTTCGGCACTCATTCTATTGAAATTGATGGAGCAGTGGCAGCAGTTCGATCCCCTCCTCTTAGCCGGCAGCCAGGGCTACCAGGCAGGCACGATGTATGCGGGCGGATATACTGCCTTCAAGGCATCCCCCAAGAAAGCCGCCAAGAAACCGGCGGCCCCGAAAACTGCTGCAAAGACGGAAATCCCCGTAAGCCCGGCTGTACCGGATCGCGGAGCTCCCCACGTATCCACTCAGCGTCTGACTTCTTCTGCAAGTCTCCCGGCTGCAACACCGCCTGCCCCTGAAGTTCAACCTGTACCCGAGCTGGTGAGAGGCCAGCGCGTGGATATCGGCGGCAAGCTCAGTGCTTCGAGGATCCTCATGTCTGTGGAGTGGGATCCAACGCTTTCCAACATGGAGCCGGATACCTCTGCTTTCCTGCTCCGGGAGACAGGACGCTGCGAACAGGATCAGGATTTTGTCTTCTATGGAAACATGGAGGACCCCAGCGGTTCTGTATCCTACTCGAAGCCTGCTCCAAACGCGGGACATCTGCATCTTCAATTGGCGAAGCTGCCTGCGTCCATTACGCGGATCGCTTTGACCTTCACACTCTATGGGGAGGCTTCCGGCCAGAACCCGGGCCAGATCAATAACGCCTCCGCTTCACTAATTGATTCCCAGACGGGAACCAGGCTGGCCGCTTTTCCCTTTGGCCTGGGCTTGAGCCTTGAGACGGCAGTAGTCATAGGCGAGTTCTACCGGTACAAGGACAAATGGAGATTTGTTGCCATTGGAGAGGGATTCCCGGGCGGACTCCGTGCCCTGTGTAATCATTATGGTCTTGAGGTGGAATCTCCTGAAGCTGCGGCTGAGTCTACAGCTGAATCAGCCGCAACAATAGAAACAGCAGAAATAGTACGAACAGCCGGCAGGATTCCTCCGTCTACCCGCAACTCATAGAATTCATGCCCCTTATGGCATAAACAAACACCCCCAAGCCGCAATCGTGGCTTGGGGGCCCCCAAGCCGCAATCGTGGCTTGGGGGTGTTGTTATTCTCTTATGCGTTACAGCATAGCCTCAGATTTTCATCCGGTAAACCGCCTTATTCTCCAGTCCCCTGATGAACGGTGTCCATTCCTCCGTCTCGGGAGTGGTATCCAGGGCATCCTCCACCATTTGCAGCTTGGCATCCATGGCATCAATATGATGTAAGGCGACCGCTTCCGCAGTCTGGGGCTGGACCGGACTTCCCCATTCCCCCAGATTATGATGCGATAATACCAGATGCTGCAGCGCCAATACCTTCTCCGATTCCAGATCAATACCGGTGCGGATAGCCGCTTCCGTAATCCAGCTCGACGCCATCGAAATATGTCCGATCAGCTTGCCCTGCACACTATAATCCGACACAATGCCGAATTGCGAGATCATTTCTTCCGGTTTGGCAATATCGTGGAGGATAATTCCCGCTCTCATAAGATCAGGATTCAGGAACGGGCGCTGCTTGCACAGGAAATCACCGATCTCCAGCATCCGCACCATATGATAAGCCAGTCCGGCGAAATAAGCGTGATGATGTGTTTTGGCCGCAGGATAGTGCATCAGCTTCTCTTCCACTTTCCCCACACAGAAGGAAACGATCGATGCGACCTCCTGGTCGGTTATACTGGCCATTGCGTTCTTAATCGTGTGGATCAGATCTACAGGACGCACAGGGGCTGAACGGATGAACTCGGTAAGTGACACGCCATCGGACTCATCCGCCAATCTGATTTTGGTTATTTTGACCTGCAGCTTCTCCCGGTAAGTATGGGCAATCCCGCGGACCTTCACCAGGGCCATCGGGAAAAAAGTTTCCTTATCCGTTACACTTACATCCCAATATTTAGCCGACAGCTGGCCGCTGGAATCACCAAGTACAATATCAAAATAATCCTTTGGAGGAGTACCGTTTGTCTGTTTGAGCACCAGTTCCCTAAGCAGATAGAAGCCGGTGAATTCATCCTGTGGGGATAGCTGTTTAATTAATGTCATGAGGAGCCTCCTATTACTTACAGGCTTTGAACCTGCGGTGTATATTAAAGTTTAGACATTCACATCCGAAATCCCTTTAAATTACTATACGATATCCATTCTTAATTATGTCCATCCCCCCTTGCAGCCCGTTCGTGCAAAAATAAAAAAGGGATGCCCCCAACCATTTGCATGGTCAAGGACGCCCCTTTGTAGTTAGATTTAATTATTTGCCAGCTGCTTCAAGTGCTGCTTTGATAGCTTCAATAGCTTTGGCAGAGATTGCTTTCTGAGCATCATTCGTTCCGAATGCTGCAGCACGGTATCCGTACTTGTGCAGTCCTTTGCCGTTAGAAGTATTCTCGATTTCGTATTTCACGAGCAATTCGTCATCCGTCAGGTTGTATCTTACTTTACCTTTATCATCAAGGTAGTAAACAACCATAGTTACTGGAACATTGAACTTAGTAGTAACCATTACATTTACGGATTTGTCTGCACTAGCACCGATGAAGATCCCATCGAAGTATGCAGCCTTCTCGGTTTCAACAACTTCAGCTTTACCGTAAGCTCTGTCAACGGCAGCTTTAAGTGCATTGCTGCTGCTGGTAGCGCCGGATACAGCATCAACCTGTGCTGCGCCTTCTCTTGTACCTGCAGCCAGGAAGTTAGCTGTCAGCACAGGAATTGCTTTTTGAACTTCAGCATAAGCGGCTTTACCCAGGTCTACCATGTTCATTCCTACACGGGAAAGAGCAACATTTACGATTTTTCCGTTACGCAGGGTAACGTCAGCTTTGTTTGTACCCTTGTCATAAGCGTCACCGTAAGCGGTGAACGTGCCGTCTTTATAAGTGCCTTGTACTTTGGAAGCATTGGTCAGGGCATCAGTCAGTGCTGCTTTTGCTGCAGCAGATACAGCTTCCTGGCCAGCGATATCAGCAGTGTCCACGCCGTTTGCAAGCAATCCGGCAGTCAGTTGATCCACAAGGGATTTCTGTGCATCCGTACGCTTGTCGTCAGCAATAATCTTGCCGTCTGTACCGAACAGGCTCAGTTTGATAGCAGTTACTTGATCGTCAGCAACATCTACCAGCAGAAGAACTTTAGACTGGTTATCCACTCCGGCAAATTTGCCGTCGAAGTATTTACCTTCTGCAGATACCTTCAGAGCCTTTTCGAAAGCTCTTTCTACAGCCTGGTTCCAGCCGTGGCTGCTCTCAGTAGCGCCGGAAATTCCGTCTACCTTCTCATCATAATTAGCGATATAAGAACCGTTAGCAAGCAATTTAGCAGTCATAGGAGCATTAGCTTTCACTACTTCAGCATAAGCAGTTGCGCCTCTGTCAATCAGGTTAGTTCCAAGTCTGAACAATTTCACATCAACCAGCTTGCCGTTGCGGATTACAACATCAGCTCTCTCAACGCCTACGCTTCTTGCTGTACCGTAGGAAGAGTAGAATCCGTCCACATAAGCGGAAGTGTTGTTGATGCTGGCATTTTGTTCAGCATCCCAGAATGCGTTGATGGCAGCTTTGGATTCAGCTTCGAAGCCGGCTACAGGCTTAGCAGCTGAACCATTGGCCAACAGCACTGGTGTAATTGCTGCAATCGCTGCAGTTTGTTCAGCAGTATAAGTCTTCTCATCTGCGAAATCTCCAGTTGCAGTCAGCGGATACAGTTTAACTGCAGTCAGCTTGTTCGCATCATAGCTTGCGAATACAGCATACTTGGCTTCAGGGTCTACACCCATGTGGTCGCCGGCGAAATAAGTAGCATCAGCCGGTTTATCCTGCAGCGATCTTTCGAACGCTCTGTCAACCGACAATTTCCAGCCGTTGCTGGAGCGGGTTGCGCCGGATACAGCGTCAACAGCTGCTGCGCCGTCTCTGGTTTTGCCGATCAGTCTGTCTTTCATCAGACCGTATGCCACCCATACGCCGCTGTAGTTATCACGGGCGTTGCGGTCGATAATTTTCGGGCTGGTTCTCAGCAGCTCGATGTCGGCAATTTTGCCGTCTTTAATTGTAACTTTAGCGCCTTCAGTACCTTTGGAGTAAGCATCGCCATAGGCTACATAGACTCCGTCTTGATACACGGCTTCTTTAACAGTAACCGGTGCTGCTGTTGCAACAGGCTTAGCTGTAGCAGCTGGCTTAACTGTTGCTGCTGGTTTAGCAGATGCTTTGGCGGATGCTGCTGGTGCAGCGGTTGCTACCGGTTTAGCAGTTGCTTTAGGTGTTGCTGCAGGCTTTGCAGTTGCTTTAGGTGTTGCTGCAGGCTTTGCGGTTGCCTTAGGTGTTGCTGCCGGTTTAGCAGTAGCCTTAGGTGTTGCTGCAGGCTTTGCAGTCGGTTTAGGAGCTGGTTTGGCAGTCGGTTTAGGAGCTGGTTTAGCAGTAGCTGCCGGAGCTTCTTCCGAAGCTGCCGAAACCGCATCCACCTTCAGGTTCAAGGCCGGTGCATTAATCGTGTAGGCAATTGGCGCGAGCAGCAAGGCTGCGCTTACAGTCAAAGCAATTAGTTTTTTCAAATGCGTATTCTCCTTTAATATATCCCCAGTAGTATGTAGCTCTTGTAAACCGTTTTTCCCGTTCATTCCATTCCTTCTTACAAAGAGTACCCTGACTCTTCATAAGAGGTCATCCCCCCTTTCCCGTTCCTGCGCGACCCATCCCGTGTGCAAAAAAGATGCATCCATTTATACAATCTTTTAAAAGGTGAAATAATTCACATAAAAAGGTGAATAAATTCACATAAGATGATTTCAGGCTTCTATCGGTAATTTCTGGCTTGATGGTATCAAAATTGAAACACTTTTCTCTGTATATAAAATCACACACCCTATAAGAAACATCACTATTTCGCAATTAACTTCAAAACTACAATTCTTCTAACTCTCAAATTATCCCATTTACACCGTCATATGATAATAATGTGATACATCACATTGTAACTCTGTCCCTATATTTGATATTTTTAAACGATGTCATGTTCATGGAAAGGAGCCGCTGCTGCTCATGAATCAGCCTCCCGTAGGAGTTATTCTTGCTCAGATCGGAACACCTGACGCCCCAAGCGCCAAGGCGGTTCGTCCATATCTTAAGCGCTTTTTGTCTGACCGCAGAATCATTGATTATCATCCGCTGCTCTGGCAGCCTCTGCTGCGCGGCATCATCCTTCGCACCCGGCCGCGCCGGTCTGCGAAGCTGTATCAGGAGATCTGGATGAAGGAAGGTTCCCCGCTGCTCGTCCACTCCAGGGCTCAGCAGACTGCGCTGCAGTCCCTGCTTGGCAGCCGCTACCAGGTGGAATTAGGGCTTGCCTATAGCGAGCCAAGCATGCCGCAAGCCTTCCGCAAGCTGGAAGCTGCAGGTATTACACGGATCATTGTACTGCCGCTGTTCCCGCAGTATTCCTCGACCACAACTGCGTCGGTCTATGAAGCTGCAAGCTATGCCGCACTGGGGCGGCATAGCCGCTCAGGGCAGGTCTCCAAGCGTTTCGTGCCGGCTCTGCGCTTCATAGAAGCCTATCATGATGCGCCGGACTATATCTCGGCGATGAAGTCGCTGCTGCTCCGGAAGCTTGGCGAGCTGAACGAAGAACCGGATTACTATATTCTGTCCTTCCATGGAATACCCCGCCGTTATGCGGAGACTGGAGACCCGTATCCGCAGCAATGCCATGAGACCGGCCGCCTGCTTGCAGAGGCTATGAATTGGGCACCGGAAAGCTGGCAGATTTCCTTCCAATCCCGCTTTGGACCCGAGAAATGGGTCGGCCCTTCTACTGCCGATACGCTCAAAGAGCTCAGCGGACGCGGAATCCGGAGGCCTATGATTTTCTCCCCGGGGCTTGTAACCGACTGCCTCGAAACGCTGCATGAGCTGGCTGTAGAAGGCCGGGAGCTGTTCGCTTCAGGCGGTGGAACAGCTGAGAATTTAACTGTCGCCCCCTGCTTGAATGACCATCCGGAATGGATAGACTTCCTCGCGCGGATGGTGAACGGCACAGCGTTGGGCTGGCTCCCAGCTGCAGAAGCTGCGGAATTGTCCACTCCGGAGACGTTCAGTACCTAAGCGGAAGCGGCTATGCCGTCCTTTGAGGGACGGCTTCCTTTCCAACGGGAAATATAAGGATAAAGTATGGCGTAAACATATACTTTCTTCTATATTTAAAGAAAAAAACCACCCCAACGGGTGAATCAAGCCGGGGCTTATGTGGCCTGTGCAAGTTTATACGGCCTGTGCAGATTATGCAGATTAAAAGCCGCTTCGCATTGCTCCATTCAGACTACCTCTTGGACATCATCCGGTGTAATCAGGGGCACTATTGCTCCTCATTTCCTCCTTTTGGCAGCATCCGGTGTAATCAGGGGCACTTTTACCCCTCATTTCCTCCTTTGGGCAGCATTCGGTGAAATCAAGAGCACTAATGCCCCTCATTTCTTCCTTTGGGCAGCATCCGGTAGAAGCAGAGGGATTTATCCCTTTAATTTCACCCTACCGCCCACTTTCGGTAGAATCAGAGGGACTTATCCCTTTAAGTCCCCCCAACAGACGAATATCATCATTTCCTATACAACAGAAAAGCCGCCTGGTCCGCAGGCTGACTTCCCCTGCGGCCCGGACGGCTTCATCATATGAATTGTATTCAGGCAGCTTATCCTTCCGCATAATATTTAAGCGGTCAGCTGTTTATATTTGGCAGTCAGTTCCTCGAACCACTGTTTATCCTGCAAAGTCAACGCAAAATCAATTAATTCGGCAATCTCTCCCGGCTGCAGCTCCGGCGAATCATTGAAGCTGATTTCAGCAGTAGCGACCGCTGCCCCATCTGCCCCATCCGCAAAGTCATAAGAAAACATCAGCTTGATATCACTCTCCAGAAACTCATTCCGCAGGAAGTAGAGCACCTCGCACATCAATACAGGTCTGACATGACTGTCGAAGACACAATCCATTACTTTGGCCCAATAATGCTGGTTGCTGAGATGCAGCTTATCATTGGTCAAGAGATACTGCTCACCCTGAAAGTCGTTGACAAATCTCAGTTCCACCGGCTCCATTTTAAAAATACCGGTAATTTGCTTCTTGGTGATATTCACGATGTCCTGTGTTTCTAATCTCATCATCTCATACACCCCGTTCCTTATATTTGGACTTTCAGTATTTTTCAGCAAATACACGATTCGACAATAATTTTAACTAATTTAAAAGTATTATCGACTATTTCTCACAATTTGTTAATGTTTTTCATTAAAATTTTAAAAAAATATGTTTCTAATTGTGATGAAATGGTTAATTATATGCCCCGCACCGGATTAATGTCATTATTTTATCAGTAAAGGCTATTCTGACAAGAGAAATCACATGCAAAAAAGGGATCCTACCCAGGCTCTGTAATGAGCGGGCAGCATCCCTTTTCGGTGATGTCTGTATGATCCGGCAAGACATTTGCCGGCTTCTGATCGCAGGATTTAGCTCACAAACAATGGAACCAGTTGAATCCCCTCTTCCGGCGAAATCCGCACCAGCCCTTTATCCGAGATCCGCAACGTCGGAATGACCGCCAGTGCAAGCAGCGACAAGGTCATAAAAGCATAATTCAATGTGCAGCCTGCATCATACAGCGCTTTGCTGATGGCCGCAGACTGGGCTGCCGCAATCTCGAACGGCTCTGCAGACATCAGTCCGGCAATTGCCAGCGGGAACAGAGTTGTTCCGGAAGCGGTAATAACCGCAACACCGCCCTGAGCTTCAGCTACTGCACCCGCAGCTTTAGCCATGAGGTTATCATCATTGCCGATGACCAGCACATTATGGCTGTCATGGGCTACCGTCATGGCAATCGCAGCAGGCTCATGGAAGCCGATCCCCTCAACCACGCCAACCGATTTGTTGCCGGTTCCCTTATGCCGCTCCAGGACGGCGATTTTGCACAAGCCCTCCTGAACCAGCAACCTGGACTCAGCCACCGGCAGATTGATGATCAATTCCCCGGTCTCCACATGATTCTCGATCACTTTGATGACCCGTGTGGCCAGAGTACCTTCAGCAATTGGCGCGTGGATCACGAAGTCCTCCGGAGCCGGAGGCTCCAGCAGATGCACGGAAGCCAGCACTTCCTCCGGGTAGGTGTACGGACTCAGCTCAGCGGTCATGATCCCGTTCTCCGCTACGACCACTCCGGCCGCAATCGTCATGACAACATGAACATCAGCCAGATTTCCGTCCAGCAGAATGATATCCGCGCAGGAGCCCGGAGTAATTGAGCCGATATCACGGGCTACCCCGAACCGCTCGGCGGTATTGATCGTTGCCATTTGAAAAGCCGTGACCGGCTTAAGGCCCTGGGAGATGGCGTGCCGCACCACAAAATCCATATGACCTTCATCCCGCAGCGATTCTGAGCTGCGGTCGTCGGTCACCAGCATCATCCGGCGCGGGTCGAGCCCATGCTCGGTGTGCGCGGTGATGGTCTTCGCCACATCATGCCAGGCGGAGCCGCGGCGCATTTTGGCATACATCCCAAGACGTACGCGTTCGATTACATCCTCCGCCGTCACACACTCATGATCGCCGGTTACACCTGCGGCGGCATAGACCGGGAGTCTCCAGTCATCCGCCGGCCAGGTGAAATGACCGTCCACATAACGCCCCGCACGCAGGGTCGCCTGAATTTCCCCGAGCATTTTCTCATCGCCGTACACCACCCCGGGGAAATTCATCACTTCGCCCAGCGCAATGACATCCTCGCCCCAGGTAAAAGCCTCGGCTACTTCCTCCGGTCCGATCGATGCGCCGGTCGTTTCGAATTCCGCCCCTGCTGAAGGTACGCAGGAGGCAACCTGCATATAAGCCGCCAGCGGAGTTTCACGCATCTCATCCAGCATCAGCTTAATGCCCTTCAGCCCGAATACATTGGCGATCTCATGGGCATCAAAGAATCCGCCGGTTGTGCCCATAGGCAGCACTGCACGGGCAAACTCAGTCGCCGTCAGCTGTGTACTCTCGATGTGACAGTGCCCGTCAAGCAGACCCGGGGCAATGTATTTGCCCGCAGCATCAATGATCTGTGTCCCCTCACCGATCGTATGCGAGACATCCTTGCCAACGTAGGCAATACGTCCGCCCTGTACTGCTACAGACATACCCTCCAGAATCTCTCCGGAGCATACATTGACCAGTTTGCCGCCAGTAATCACCAGTGTCGCCGGCTGGTCGCCGCGGGCTGTAGCCACAAGTCCGGGCACGCAGTCCGCGAGTGGTTTTCTTGTATAAGTCATAATACACACTCCCTTCCGGTTATTGGTTTCCTATATTTATATTCTATTTAGCAAAAACGGCCCTGACGCCCCTCACGGGTCGCAAGCCGTTGTTTGAACTATCGCCAGGAGAATAGACCTGACTGCTTATCTAAGCGGAGCTTAACGATGCTTATATAGAGTACTTAGCCCAAAACACAAGCCGTCCGGCTGCTCCGGAGCGCAACTTGTGCTGCTTACCTTTCACCACTTAGCGCATTTTTATGATTATCTTACTTTTGACTCGTATACGTCAAGTGCCGCCTGAACTCCCTGGCCGGCTGAAACGGCGAATCCGTGGCGTACAAGCGCCGCCTCCAGTGCACCAAGCAGACGCAGCACATTATTCTCCCGGCAGCTGAAGCCCATGGTGCCGATGCGCCAGATCAGGCCTTTTAACGGACCGAACGAGCTGGCAATCTCTATCCCGAAATGGTTCAGCAGCATGGAACGCACGGCTTCCCCGTCTATTCCCTCCGGAATCAGCACACAGGTGACTACCGTCAGCTTGCTCTCCGGATCACCGTACAGCTCCAACCCCATTGCGGTCAGGCCGGCTACCAGGGCTCGCTCATGATGCTTATGACGGGCATGACGGGCCTCCAGCCCTTCTTCCAGCACCAGCCGCAGCCCCTCACGCAATGCGTACAGCATGGAGGTCATCTCCGTGTGGTGATTCAGCCGCTGGGGACTCCAGTAATCCTGCAGCATGCCGAGGTCAAAGTAGTTGCTGCGGACAACCGGCAGCTCGCTTGCGTCATCGCCGCCGGTTCTAAGCCCCCGCTCCACCTGTTTGCGCTTCAGCAGCTTAGCTTCGGCACGCTCGTTATAGGTGACCGGGGACATGCCCGAAGGGACAGACAGACATTTCTGCGTTCCGCCGACCACGGCATCCAGCATCCAGGCATCCGTCTCCACAGGCACCCCGCCAATGGTCGCCACTGCATCGACAATCAGCAGGGCATCCTGCTCACGGCAAGCCCGCCCGATCTCGGCCAGCGGCTGCACACGTCCAGTGGAGGTCTCCCCGTGGACAATCGCCACCACATCCGGCTTAAAGCTGCGGATGGCCGCGATCACATCCTCCGGCGAAAACACGCTGCCCCAGGTCTGCTCAATAGTGAACACCTCAGCACCGCAGCGCTCGGCAATCTCATGCAGCAGATGTCCAAACCGTCCGAAGACCGGAATCAGCACCCGGTCTCCCGGAGCAATCAGACTGACCATTACCGCTTCAATCCCGGAGCGTGATGTGCCGTCCACCGGATAGGCCCACTTATTGCCTGTGGCAAACAGCTCACGCAGCATCTCCATCGTCTCGTTCATAATATCTGTGAACTCGGGATCGAATTGTCCCAATACCGGATATGACATAGCCCGGAGCACACGCGGATCAACCTCCACCGGCCCCGGAGTCATAATACACCGCAAGGACGGCGACAAATCTTCGTAGCGCTTCATCACTCTCTCCCCCTCTCGTCTCTCTGAATCTCCTGAATCTTTAAAATCTCTTGAATTCCTTGAATTTATGGAAGCTCTTTAAGCTCAAGAACCCCTGAGCTTCAGTTCTCTGTATAAGCCAATTTATATAAGATTGCCGTCAGTACTTCGAGTCCCGCAGCCAGCTCTTCCGGTGAAGTATATTCATCAGGAGAATGGCTGACCCCTCCCCGGCTGGGCACGAATATCATTGCCGACGGGCAGCGCGGCGCGAACAGCTGGGCATCATGCCCTGCCCCGCTAACCATGCTCCGGTACGACCGCCCCTGCTCCAGGCAGATTTGTTCCAGCAGCGTGCACAACCCGGCATCCATTGGTGCAGGAGTAGTGGCCAACTGAGGCAGCACTTCCAGAATCAGACCTCGCCTGCCGGCAATGTCTGCGAATTCATCAAGAATTCCTGAGCAAAAGCGCTCCAGCCTCAAGGCTTCGCTATGCCGGATATCCAGCGTAAATTGCACTTCGCCCGGAATGACATTCGGCGTACCCGGATATACTTCCAGCCTGCCCGTTGTTGCTACCAGCGGGTCCCCTTCTGCCACAGCGGAACGCTCCAGTGCCAGCAGCATTTCTGCGCTGCCTGCCAGCGCATCCTGCCTCAGTCCCATCGGCGTTGTTCCGGCATGATTGGCTGTGCCGCACACCTTGACCTTGTATCTCCGCTGACCGGCGATCGCCTGCACCACTCCGATCTCCTGGAACGACCGTTCCAGAATAATACCCTGTTCAATATGCAGTTCAACGTAGGCGGCAATATCACTGCGGACCGGACTGTGTCCGAAGGCAGTGCCGCCACTCTCTGAAGTATTATAATGGCTTGCTCTGGAGGCTTCAATGCTGCCGCCCAGACCGCAGGCAGCCATCGCCGCCCCGAGCGTTACTCCTTCGCCGTCTGCACAGTTCTCGCGCTCACTCCCGTCGTAGAGCCCTGTAACATTGCCGGAACCCCAGAACGTCAACGGAAAGCGGCTGCCTTCCTCCTCACAAAAGGACACCACCTCCAGAGTCCGCAGCGGCTGGCCAAAGGTCATCTGCAGATAATGCAGTGCAGTTACCGCAGCAGCTACTCCGTAAGCACCGTCGTAACGTCCGCCGCTCACCACCGTATCGATATGCGAGCCGGTTAGGATTACTTTATCTGTTACCACTGATCCGGCCAGCTTGCCGTATACATTTCCGACCTCATCCGTTCTGACCTCAAGTCCGAATCCAGACATTCTCTCCTGCAAAAAATGCTGGACCCGGTACCACTCCGGCGTGTACAGCAGCCGGGTAACCCCCGGGCCGGGAGCACTGAAGGCTGCGAGTTCATCCAGCAGCTTCAGCATCTCTCCGGCCGGGACATGCCGGACCGGCAGCTTCATCGGGCCGGCTGGCGGCTGGAGATCCGCAGCCATTCACCGCCATCCGCTGCAACAATGCCTTCTCCGGCTGTATAAACCACATTGCCGCGGGAGAGGGTTGCCGTTACCTTGCAGGATAAGGTCATACCGGTATAAGGACTATGCTTGTGGCGGTAATATAAATCCTCCGCCAGCAGTGTATAATTCGCATTCGGGTCAAGCAGCACCAGATCGGCATCAAGTCCCGGAGCGATGGAGCCTTTGCGCTGCTCCAGTCCGAAACGCCGGGCAGGCAGCTCCGACAATAGCGCAGAGATCTGAGTGACCGGCAGGCCGCGCACCTGGACACCCTCGTAGAACATCAGCTCCAGACTGCTCTGCGCCCCCGATATTCCTCCCCAGGCTTCAAAAAAAGACAAGCCGGGCGCCAGCTTCAATTCCGCCGGACATGGGGAATGATCAGAAGCAATCAGATCCACCAGGCCCGCAGCCACCGCATGCCACAGGCGTTCCCGCTCCCCGCGGCGGAGCACATTTCGCCAGCGGCCCCAGCTCCTCCATGCTGTCCTCGTTCAGAATCAGATAATGAGGGCAAGTCTCCGATGTCACATCCAGCCCCCGCTGCTTGGCCTCGTGAATCAGCTCCAAGGCTGCGGAGGTGCTGATGTGCACGAAATGCAGCCGGCAGCCGGTCCGTTCACTATATAGGAGTGCCCGGGCAACAGCCTCAAGCTCCGCTTCGGGCGGGCGGGAAGCGGCGAAATCACGCGCAGAGCTCCGCCCCTCGCGGAGTGCAGCTGCTCCGAGCGCCGAGGTCATCTCTTCACTCTCCGCATGCAGGGCGAGAATGCCGCCGATTGCGGCGATGCGGACCATCCCCTGATACAGGGTGTCGTCATCCACCTCGCGGAACCGGCCTTCGCCTTCACCGCCGGGATTAGAAATAAACGCCTTGAAGCCGGTAACACCTGCCGCCGCCAGCTCCTCCAGGTCCTCCAGATTGCCGGGCACGAGTCCGCCCCACAGCACATAATCCACCGCCGAATTCCCGGCTGCAGCTTCTGTCTTCAAGCGGAGTGCTTCTATATTTACAGTCGGCGGATTACCATTCAGCGGCATATCCGCATAACAGGTACAGCCTCCAGCGGCAAGAGAAGCCGATCCGCTGCGGAAGCCTTCCCAATGGCCGAACGCCGGCTCATTGAAATGAACATGCATATCAATCATGCCGGGGAGCACATATTGTCCTGCTGCATCAATAATTGTAGTGGCAGGTGAGCCGTGCAGCGCTTCGCCCAGGGCAGCGATTCTGCCGTCCTTCACACCGATATCCAGCTTACGGACTTCTCCAGGGAGTACAACATCCCCATTCCTGATAATAAGCTCATAGGATTCCTCCATGAAACGGTCACCTCCGGTCTAGTGGTATTCGTAATAGTATTCGCATTTGTATAGGTTCGTTTAACTGCCGCGGTATGTGCTGTATCCTCCCGGTGCAACCAGCAGCGGCACATGATAATGCTCTGCCGGGTCCGTAATGTTGAAGCGGATCGGGATATGCTCAAGGAACATGCTGCCGGTCCCGCTTGCCGGTTCACCGCCAGCATCCGTCTGAGCACCCCTAAAGTAGTCGCCGGCCATGAAGACCAGCTCGTAGCTTCCGGCCAGCAGTTCTTCCCCTGCCAGCAGGGGAGCGTCCAACCTGCCGTCACTGTTCGTGACAGCCTCGCGTATCAGCGCGGGCATTACCTCACCGAATCTCCATAGCTGTAGCGACATGCCCGCTGCAGGCTTCCCTAGCGACAGGTCCAGCACATGAGTTGTTAACTGCCCGCTCATGACAGGTACCCTCCAGGCCTGCTGCATCTATTGATGCAGCGGACTTCCGATTCCGGCAGAAGCATTTCTGCGTTATTACCCGCGTACTGACCGCTGTGCCTTTTGCTCATTTTTTTGTCCATTCTTCTCTCCATACTAAGGATTAAGCCGCTGGTTCCGGGCATGAATGACACCTCCTGCTGATTTGTTAGAAGCAAGTGTTGTAGAGTGCTGTAGAGTGCGGTCGGATGAGGCCTCTTGCATTGTGTCCTATTCCTCCGCCAGCAGATCCTCCAGCCGGAAACGGGTAATCTTGCCGATCTCCTGCAGCGCCTGATCCCATTCTTCCTGCAAGCTGCGGTCCACCCGCTCACGGATGGCGTTGATGATGTCATCTTTATTTTTGCCGCGCACAGCCAGAATGAACGGGAACTGGAATTTCTCGGTATAGGCGGCATTCAGCTCCGTAAGCTGCTTGAATTCCTCCGGTGTCAGCCGGTCCAGACCGGCCCCCTGCTGCTCTGCCGCCGATAGCGGAGTGACCTGCAGTCTTGTTGCCAGATCAGGGTGGGCTCTAAGCAGCGCAAGTACCTGGCTACGATCCGCCTTCCGCGCCGTTTCCACCATAGAGTCATGCAGCTGCTGTACGGATTCAAACGGACGCTCACTATAGGCGCCTTCCGCAACCCAGGGCGAATGTTCGAATATGCCTCCAAGACTCTCTACAAATTCCCGTTGTCCCATGCTGTTGATCTGTTCCAGTGTCACAATATCCGCAGGTGTATTCAATGGCTCATCCTCCATCCATCTAATTTGCATAGTTTAAATTCAAACATTCTTTAGGGTAAAAAAGGCCCATTTCCGCATTCAAGCCATCTACTTAGCCATCAGCACCTGAAGTGCCGATCTCTCTGTGATTTAAGATGTTCGAAATGCATGAAATGGACCATACCTGTGTTACTCCATAAATCCGCGTGATATTCCTTCCTGCTCGCGTATACTTACTATCTTATATTGTACCTTCTATGCAGCATTCAGCAACTCAGAACCGCTGTTCACGGACATAAGGGGTTCCCAGCGATTCCGGCGTGCCGGAAGGCTTGTTGCGGTTGCGGTATCCCAGATACATCAGGACCAGAATCGTAACGACATAAGGAATCATTTTGAGGAAATAAGACGGCACCACACTGCCCAGCAGCTGTATTCGGAAGCCCAGGGAATCGAGTGCCCCGAAGAAGTATGCGCAGAAGAGCGCACGCAGCGGATTCCATCTGGCAAAAATCACCAGCCCGACGGCGATCCAGCCCCGGCCGGCCGTAAGGCCTTCATTCCAGGTCGGCGCATAGGCCAGCACCATGTCTGCCCCGGCAAGACCAATCAGTGCAGCTCCGGCTGTAACGTAGCTATAGCGGATCAGCTGTACACGGATGCCCATGACGTCCGCTGTAGCCGGATTGTCTCCGACTGCCCGCAGATGCAGGCCCCATGAGGTATGGTGGATCAGCAGATGCAGCACCAGCACAAGCAGCAGGCTGAACCAGGTCAGATAATCCATCCGGCCGAAAATATCCCCGATCACCGGAACCGACTTCAACGCCCCCAGATCCAGCTTGGGTGAAGTGCCCGGAAGCGGAATACCGCTGATAGACTTGCCGAGATAGGCGCTGAGTCCGCTGCCGAACAGCGTCATGGCAAGACCTGACATTGTCTGGTTCGCCCGGAGGGTAACTGTAAGGAAGGAATGCACCATACCCAGAAGCGCAGTAATGGCTACAGCTGCGAGCAGGGCAAGGATCAGATTCCCGCTGCGGATGTAGACGATACAGGTCGTCACCGCCCCCATCAGCATCAGCCCTTCCGCACCGAGCTGAATGATGCCTGCCCGTTCGGTCAGAATGCCTCCCAGTGTAGCCAGCAGCAGCGGTGTTCCGGCGGATATGGCGGCTATTAATAACTGTGTAGTGAAATCCATGGGTAAACTCCCTTCTCTAAGCGAATGCTGTTATGCGCTCCGGCGGATGCGGAAACGGTGAATCATGTCGCCGGCAATCAGGAAGAACAGGATCGCACCCTGCAGCATTTCCGATATGGACGAAGGCAGTCCGATGGTCTGTACACTATAACCGCCGACGATCAGTCCGCCGAACAGAATGGAGGTGACAATAAGACCCAGCGGGTTCAGCTTGGCAAGCCAAGCCACGATGATTGCCGTATAGCCATAACCGGGAGATATCCCCTGCATCAGCTTATGAGTAACCCCCGAGACCTCAGCCATGCCGGCAATACCGGCCAGACCGCCGCTAATCAGCATGACGATAATGATATGCTTCTTGATATGAATCCCCGCGTAGCGGGCAGCTGTAGGGTTGGCACCGATCAGGCGCAGCTCATAACCCCAGCGGGTGAATTTGATCATCAGATAATAGATAAGGACGGCCACCAGCCCGAAGATCAGCCCGATATGTAGCCGCGTGCTTCCCAGGACCGGCAATGACTGTGCAGCGGTGAACATAGGTGAACCCGGAAAGTTGAAGCCCTTCGGGTCCTTCCACGGTCCGAAGACCACATAGTCCAGGGCCAGCAGAGCCACATAGTTCAGCATCAGCGACGTAATCAGCTCGTTGACACCGAAATGCGTCCGCGGAACTGCGGTCATCAGACCCCACAATGCCCCGGCCGCCGTACCGAAGACCAGCATCAGCGTGATCGACCAGAACGAAGACAGATCAGGGAAATAAATCGTCACCGCTGTAGCCGCCATAGCACCTACAGTCAGCTGGCCTTCCGCTCCGATATTCCAGACGGAAATCCGGTAAGCCACCGCGATACCAAGTCCGCATAGCAATAGCGGAATGGCTTTTACCATGGTTTCCGTGAAGCCGTAGGAGGTTCCGAAGGCTCCGCGGAACATTTTTTCGTATACCACAAGCGGGCTCATGCCATTGGCGGCAATGAACACCGCACAGAGCAGCAGCGCCAGAATAACTGACAGAACAGGCGTCCACCACGGTGAACGGGTACGGCTTGAATCGTATTCCAGCCTGAGGGAGTACCATTTCCCGCTTTTCCCCGGTGAGGGCTCCAGCACTGCAGTATTGCTTCCAGTATTCGGACTCATACGGCGCTCCCCTCCATGTTCCGGATTCCGGCCATCATCAGTCCGATTTGTTCCCGGTCCGCATGCTCATGATCGCTTTCACCTATAATTGAACCGTTGTATATGACCAGAATGCGGTCAGACAATTGCAGCAGCTCATCGAGATCCTCGGAGATCAGCAGCACGCCGCTGCCGGAGCTCCGCAGCTCCATCAGCAGCTCGTGGACACCGGCTGTAGCGCCGACATCCAGCCCCTGGGTCGGATGAACGGCAACCATCAGCTTCGGCTGGTGGCTGACCTCGCGGGCGAACAGCAGCTTCTGCTGGTTTCCGCCCGACATCTGCTGCACCGGGGTATCCAGCTCCGGTGTCTTCACATTGAAGCGGCGGACCAGCTCCTGTGACCAGGAACGGTTCTTCGCAGCCTTCAGGATGCCGAATTTCGAATGCTCATTACTGCGGTAGGACTTGAACAGCAGATTGTCGACGGAGCCCAGGCGTCCGGCCAGACCGCTCTTCATCCGGTTCTCCGGCACATGTGAGATTCCCGAATCGATGGCGCCTCTTACCGAGGCTGTTTTCACAGGACTGCCGTCAAAAATAATCTCGCCCGTCTTCCACGTTCTAAGCCCGGTCAGCACCTCGGCCAGCTCCTTCTGCCCGTTGCCGGCCACACCGGCCACCCCTACGATCTCGCCTTCACGTACGGTGAGCGACAGGGCATCGAGTGCCTTGCGCCCATGATCGGCAGCAACATCCAGCTCCTTAACAACCAGCAGGGGTTCACCTGCAGTAGCCTCGCGCTCCTGGCGGCTGATCGTGACTTCCCTGCCTACCATCAGCCGGGCCAGCTCCAGCTCATCCGTCTTTGCCGTCTCCAGAGTGGCAATCATTTTCCCTTTGCGCATCACCGAGATCCGGTCGGAGGAGGACATGACTTCCTTCATTTTATGAGTCGTCATGATTACCGTCTTCCCCGTCTGCTTCATCACCTTGAGGGTTTCAAACAGCTGCTCCGCCTCTCCCGGTGTCAGCACCGAGGTCGGCTCATCGAGAATAATAATATCTGCACCGCGGTACAGGGTTTTGACGATTTCAACACGCTGCTGTTCACCGACAGACAACTGCCAGATCGGCCGGTCAACCGGAAATTTCAGGCCAAACCGTTCTCCGAGCGCCTCAATCTCTTCATGTTTATGCTTGATCCACTTGCTGCCACGCCAGAAAGACGACTTTTCGCCAAGCACGATGTTCTCCGCTGCCGTGAGACTTTGCACCAGTCTGAAGTTCTGAAATACCATGCCTACCCCGAGGAGTGCCGCATCTTTCGGAGAACGGATTTTGGCTGGTTTGCCGTGAATGAGGATCTCCCCCGCATCCGCCCTGTACACACCTGACAGCATACTCATGACTGTGCTTTTTCCTGCTCCGTTCTCACCAAGCAGCGCGTGAATCTCACCCGCATTTGCCGAAAAATCGACTTGATCGCTGGCCGTTACAGAACCGAACTTCTTCACTATCCCGCGCATTTCAACCGAATGGTCCTGCATTGTGGGAAGCTCCTTTCCTTTATAGTTGTAGTACGGGTGGGGAAGATTCCGACATACGGAACCCGCCCCACCCATAAGGCCATGCTGTATTCAATTCAAAGCTGCTGTTATTGCGGGATGGTACCTTCTACACCCTTAACCAGCCAGTTCATGGAAAGCACTTCTTCAAGCGTCAGCTTTTGGCCGTCTTGAACCACTACATTTCCTTTGTTGTCTGAGATCGGGCCGGTAAATACATCCAGCTCTCCGCTGATGATTTTGGCTTTGGCATCTTCCACCAGTTGCTTCACATCATCCGGAACCTTGCTGCCGAACGGTGCAAGCTCAACCATACCATCGGCCATATCGCCGGAGTATTGCTCGCTCTTCCAGGTTCCATCCATAACGGATTGAACGGCTTTTACGTAATAAGGGCCCCAGTTCCATACAGGGTTGGTCAAATAGTTGTCCGGTGCATATTTGCTCATGTCAGAGTCATTTCCTCCGGCAAAAGCTCCGCGTTCTGCAGCAGCCTGCAGCGTAGCCGGTGAATCCTGGTAAGCCAGCAGAACATCTGCGCCTTTATCCAGCAGGCTGATTGCCGCCTGACGTTCAGTAGCAGGGTCATACCAGGTATTGGTCCATACTACATCCACTTTGACATCAGGGTTTACACTTTGTGCTCCCAGGGTAAAAGCATTTAGGTTATAAATAACTTCGCTGATCGGGAAGGCACCAACATAACCAAGATGATTCTTCGTCGTCATTTTGCCTGCCGCGATACCGGACAGATAACTTGCCTGATAGTTTTTGCCGAAATAAGTCCCCATGTTATCGGCTGTTTTGTAACCGGAGGCATGAAGGAACTTCACGTTAGGGAATTTGCCGGCTACGTTCAAGGTGAAATCCATATATCCGAAGCTTGTTGTGAAGACAATGTCATGGTTTTGGGCAAGTTCAGTGATGATGCGTTCCGCATCGGCGCTTTCCGGTACATTTTCCACGAAATCCGCTTTAATGCCCAGTTCCTTCTCCATGTACAGGCGGCCTTGATCATGCTGATACGTATACCCGCCGTCACCCGGAGGCCCGATGTAGACAAAAGCAACCGTCGGCTTCTCTGCTGCCGGCTCTGTTGTTGCTGCTGCCTCAGTGGCTGCTGCCGCATTCGTTGCCGCCCCATTCGTATTCGACGCCGTATTGTTGTTGCCGCACCCCGTCAGAACCACCGCTAACAGGAACATGGTTACCAGGCTGAATTTAAATCCCTGACCCCTTCTTTTCATAATTCTCCTCCTCCAGGATATCTCTCATAATGGCTCCAGCCATTAATGTATCTCTACTATACTGAGACACAGCAGTTACGTAAATTTATATAACATAGCTTTGTGTCATTTTATAAGAATCGCTGTCGTTTTTGTGTTTTGTGCACTAGGACACCTTGAATTATGCTTAAAATATGTGATATTCCCTAACATAATTTCGGAAAATAGTGATTTCGCTGTCAGTTGTCCCTTGGCACACTCCATTCCCTGCGAAGCTCCCCAAAGCTGTCCGGCAGCTCCGCATCCGTGAAATCCCGTTCGGAATCACTCTGCAGCAGCATTCCCTTGTAGCCGGGAGATTGAAAAATAGCCGATAACCCCCTATCGCTGTCTAGTGCCTGAAGCTCCGGAAACACAGATTTTGCGAACAACACAGGGGGATTTACCACGCCTTCATTTATGCTTGCCACATAGTCGAGTCCGGGATTCTGCTCAAAGGCATCCGTCAGCCGGTTCACCAGCGCCGCAGGAATAAACGGCTGATCCGCCTGAGCGATGACAACGGCATCAGGCTGCAGCGATGAAATGGCATTCAGGCCGCACCGGAGAGAGAAGGACAGCCCTAAATGAGCCGTCAGGCAGGTCTCCGTACGCCTGCTGCTCCGGGAACTGGCGGGAGGCATCCATTTCAGAGGATCATCTGCCCGGACCACCACAATCAGCGGATCAAGACCGCACCGCTCCAGCTCACTTAGCGTGGCTGCTCCAACCGTTATTCCGCCCGGCTGCTTCAGAGAAGCACTCCCGGCAACTGCTTCCTTGCTCCGGCTTGCCGCCAGATAGATTCCGGCTACTTTCAAGTGCACTCCACTCCTTCCGTTAATTTGCAGAGGCATACTACAGCTATTCACGTTCCAGCATTCTGCGGAACAGGAATACCAGCTTCAGCCTCATGAGATCATTGATTTTTTTGAAATCGACATCCAGCAGCTCACTAAGCTTCTCAATCCGGTAAGTAGCGGTATTGCGGTGAATAAACAGCTTCTTCGCAGTTTCATTCACATGGCCGTCATTATCCAGATAGACCTCCAGCGTATGGAGCATTTCCTTGACGTATTCCGGTTCACGGCTGAGCAGACCGCGCAGACTGCCGCTGCAGTATCTCTCCATCGTCTCCGCCGGGATCTGGTTCAGCAACAGATGGAGCTCAAGCTGCCGGTAATGCACCACATTTCCGTGTGCCCCCCATTGCTGGACCATCCCCATACATTCCTTAATCTCGGCAAAAGCTTCCTTCAGCCCTTCCGGCTTCACCTTCACCCCGCTGACGGCAGCCCGCGGATAATAGCCTTTATCAAACTTCAGATTGTGAAAACATTCATTAATCAGCTCCCGGAACTGCTCCGGGGCTAGCGGACCTACCGGATAGAGGGAGAGCAATCCCTCTTCCATTATCAAATGAACCGCCTGCAGCCCATGCAGCACCGGATGCTCCAGATACTCCTCTTTCAGCCGCAGCAGCTCCGCCTGCCTTGCTTCTCCAGCAGCAGCTACATCGGTCAGCAGAAGCTGGAACGGGGCTTGCAGCAGCTGCACATCCAGCTTAAGCGCCGCCTGGGACAGCTCCGCACACGACAGCCCGCCGTTCAGACAACGCCGCAGCAGCCCGCTGAATTCCCGGTGCTCGGCATGCTCGAAATAATCCTCAAACCCGGCATGGACATGATATGAAATAAGTTCAGCACCCTGGATGAACAGGCTTTCCTCGACCGGGAGCAGCAAAGGATCAATCCTGCAGTACAGAAGATAACCCGAGCATTTCTCGCCTTGCATCAGAGGAATCCGGTATCCCGAGCATTCGCCGATGCGGAAGCGCTGATTCCGGTTCTGCCAGGGCCAGCCCTCCAGCAGCTGGCTGTCGGAATAACCGGAGTTATTGAAGACCGCTGCGCCCCGGGCGCTGATCACCGCCAGCGGATAGCCGATAACCTCAGAGACCGATTCGAGCAGCGGACGGCTACGTCCGGGCAGCTGGCTGTCGGAATAACCGGAGTTATTGAAGACCGCTGCGCCCCGGGCGCTGATCACCGCCAGCGGATAGCCGATAACCTCAGAGACCGATTCGAGCAGCGGACGGCTACGTCCGGAACGCAGGGCGAAGCGCATAAGCTTGCGTTGCTTCTCCATAATGCTCTGCAGCACACTTGTGCTGCGCGAGAGTTCGGCGCGGAACAAGCCGTTCATCTGATCGGAGAAGGTGAACTGGAACGGCAGCTCAATCAGCGGGAAATTCAGCGTTTCCGCTTCGGCAATCAGCTTCTCCGGCACCGCATCCCAGAAACGGCCCAGCTTGATGCCAAGACCCGCCGAGCCGCGGCGGTTCAGCGTCTGCAGCAGTGCCGAGGCATCCTCGAGACTGTCTTTGATCAGATAGGCGGTAGTCAGCAGCATTTCCCCTTCTTTGATCCAATCCGAGATATCCGGGGCATCCATCACGTTGATGGATTTGACAATCCTGTGTTTCCCCTTGGAGCCTGCAATGAGTTTAGCTTCAGATAAAGGATAAATGGACAACGCTTCTTCAACCGTAAGATGCATGCCATCCCTCCTTCTATAGGTTCATCTTCTTTAACTCTTCTTTATGTTACTTTATGTAACATTATAGATAAAATGACCCTTCATGGAAAGAGGAAAGTGAAAATATAAACCCGTAATGTCAGGTAACATTACGTAAGTCACAGAATTTTAACGAATGGGTTGCTGGAGGAAAATTAAATCATTACTTATTTTCAATCCAGTAAATCCTCAAGCACAGGTTTTAATCCGACGCACAAAACAGAAAAAGCCCTGTTTCTCCTCGTCGGGAGAACTAGGGCTTGCTGTGTGCAGTGCGATGTTAAGATGGATGATTAGCTGCTATTCGCAGCAGCTGGCGTCCTTCAGGACGATCCGGCGGCAATAAGCGCCGGTGGCAAATCCGCTGAGGGGGATCAACCGGTAGCCGTGAAGCATTCCGGACTGGAGGGCCCTTATTGGGCCGAATTATAGCCTTTCACAGGTTATGCGGACTCAAATTCCGTTAATAAGCTCATTTCCCCTCATTTCGGGCTTCAATGAACAAGATAACGGCTCCTGAGTCCGCAACCGGCAGAATAATAGGTTTTTGGGCAAAATAGGGTCTTCTGAGTCCGATTCACTCTGCGGCTGCCCGTTTGCTTAAGTATCGTCCACATGGTCAGCACATTCTTCTTATTCCTCTCTTACTCTCTTACTCTCTTACTCTCTTCCCAGTACTCAGCGTATCACTGCTTCCATACCTCCTGCACCCATGACAGGAGTTCCAGATCCTGCCCATACCCGCCGATAATGGACAGTCCAAGCGGCAGTCCGTCAGGTCCCGCCACCGGCAGCGTAACCTGCGGCAGCCCGGCCAGTCCGGCAATGCAGCTGAGCATCATGGCGCCGCTGCGGTTCAGCTCCAGCTGCGCGGGATCTCCGCCGCGCAGCGGCGCCGGGCCGGGCACGGTCGGAATGACGAGGCAGCCGTCATTCCCGAGCAGCCCCCGCAGCCGCTCCGCGAACTCACTCTGCAAGGAGCGGGCCCCGCTGTGGTCCGCTCCGGCCAGCCCGGCCGCCCAAGTGAACCGGGCGGCAATATCCGGTCCGAAGACCGGCCGCTCCCGCTCAATCCACGCGCCATGCGTTGCCCATATCTCAGCGCCCTGAAGTTCACGGAAGACATCCATCCATGTCTTCAAGCCTTCCGGGGCAATCTCCATCACGGCAGTCTGCAATGCGGAACCTGTCTGAAACCTATTCAGCCCCAGCTTCAGATAGCCGCCGCACTCCTGACCAGCTAATGACCAGCATTCCGGCGGGATGAACATCCGGGACAGCCTGTGCGTATTGGTTTGCTTGCCGGTTTGCGTACCGCTTGGCTTAATGTTGTGCGGCTCGGCTTGCCTACCGTTCCTCATATCGTTCCTCATACCGTTCCTCATACCGTTCCTCATACCGTTCCTCATATCGGCTGGCTCACCGGTTTGAGCATCCGTTTGCTTGTCCTTTTGGATCTCACCAGGCTGATCCGTCACCCTCACGGGCTGTCCCAAGAGAACCTCACCAGCCTTCAGCAGCAGCTCCGCGCTGCCTGCAATCCAGCCTACCGTATCAAACCCCGGGGCCAGCGGGATTACACCCTCTATATCAACCGCTCCATGCGTTGGACGAAAGCCGTATACACCGCAATAGGCAGAAGGGACACGGACAGAGCCTCCGGTATCTGTGCCTAAGGCAAAATCCACACTGCCGGAGGCCACCGCCACCGCGGAGCCGCTGGACGAACCGCCGGGAATCCGGCCCTCCCCGTGCGGATTCACCGGGGTGCCATAATGATAATTCTCGCCTCCCAGGCTGTACATCAGCTCATCCGTATGAGCCGCCCCGCGCAGTGCTGCTCCAGCTTGCAGCAGTCTGCTCACAGCCGGGGCATGGGCAGCCGCCGGTTCATGGGTGCGCAGCCAGTCCGGGTTGCCTGCGGATGAACGGTGTCCGGCTACCGCGAATACATCTTTAACGGTGAAGCTTAAGCCATGCAGAGCTCCGTGTCCGCTGCCGGGAACCGCAAGCTCCGGAACTCTGAACGCACCGTGATGATTATGTAGAGCCATGCTGTTCCCACCTTTCTTCCCGGACGGACCGGGTACCTCTGTTTCCTTACAGCTACCGTTAATCCGCTACCACCCGATGGCTGATCCGTCACAACGCGGGTCCGTACCGCCGCTGCGGTAACCGTTGCCGTCAATCGAGATGGCGTGGGCATGGCCCATAATGCCATCGTAGCTCCCGACCTCGCGGACCAGATGACCTGCCTCCGCCAATTCGGCCTGCACATGTCCGGCTACCCGGTTCTCTATCTTCAGCTCCTGGGTAGGCTCTCCCCAGGTTCTGCCCCAGACGAAGCGGGGTTCATTCACTGCCGTCTGCGGGTTCATGCCGTAATGAAGCATCCGGGTCAGCAGCAGCGTCTGCGTCTGCGGCTGACCTTCGCCGCCTTGCGTGCCATACAGATAGGCGGGCTTGCCGTCCCGGCAGGCCATCGCCGGCATCAGTGTATGGAACGTGCGCTTATGCGGCTCCAGCGTATTAATATGACCGGGATCAAGCGAGAAGAATGAGCCTCTGTTCTGCAGCAGAATCCCCGTATCCCCGGCCACAACCCCGGAGCCGAATTCGAAGTACAGGCTCTGGATGAACGAAACCGCGTTGCCTTCCCCGTCCACGACCGCAGCATAGGCCGTATCCCGGCCGACCGGCTCACTGCCGATAGCCAGCGCCTGCTGCGGGGAGATTGATGCTGCCAGCTGTGCTGCATATCCCTTATCCAGCAGCTGTTCCAGCGGAATCCTGCTGAAGGCCGGATCGGTCAGCACCCGGTCCCGGTCGCGGAAGCTCAGCTTCAGCGCCTCCGCCAGCAGGTGATAATACTCATACGAGCCATGCCCGATGTCGGCAAAGTTATAACGTTCCAGTATATTGAGTGCCATAAGCGCTGTGAACCCTTGCGAGTTGGGCGGAACCTGATAGACCCTGTGCCCGTGGTAGTCCGTGGACAGCGGCTCTTCCCAGTTCCCCCGGTGATCGGCGAAATCATCCTGGGTGAGATATCCGCCCGACGCCTGCATATACTCACTTATCTCTTCCGCGATCTTTCCCTTATAAAAAGCATCCCGGCCTCCGGCGGCCAAGGCCCGCAGCGTCCCGGCCAGCTGCCGCTGCACAAACCTCCCGCCCGCCGCCGGAATCCGGCCTCCGGGAAGATAGATCGCCGCTGCCTCAGGAGACAGCGCGGCTCCGGCCAGAACGCTGCCACCGTGCTGGTCCGGCGACAGCGGAAATCCATCGGCGCAGTAGCCGATTGCCGGCTCCAGCACCTCAGCCAGGGTCAGCCGTCCATACTCACGCTGGACGGCCTCCCAGCTGTCCGCCATTCCGGGTACCGTAATGGCGCTGCGCACACCCCGCCGCGGGATGGCCATCTCCCCCGCGTAACAGTCCCTGCGGACGGCGTAGCCGGATCGTCCGCTGCCGTTGTAGGCCCGCACGCGCCCTTCACCGGCGCTGTAGGCCAGCCAGAAGGCGTCGCCGCCGAGCCCGGTCATATGCGGATAGACTACAGCCAGCGCGGCGCTGACTGCAACCGCCGCATCATAGGCGTTGCCGCCTTTTTCCAGCATCCGTGCTCCGGCGGCGGATGCCAGATAATGGGGACTGACCACCATCGTTTTCGTGCCGATTACAGGTCCTGTCGTCAAGCTGACCATCTCCCATTCCGGTGTCGTTCAAGTTAGTGTCATTTAACAGTACGCCCGAAACCTTTGTCAATCGGTTCCGGGAAACCGTAAATTCACGCTGTTATTTTTGTGAGCCATGCACAAACTTTACGTCTATAAGAGCCTGTAATATAGAACCGGGCATATGAATTGTATAGAATAAGCTGATCAAGCGGCCAAGCACCATTCCGCGCTGCGGAATCCACTTACGAAATGGGGCCTATCCTCTAATGAAAACTACCGGTAACGAATACATCCAGATTGCTATGGCTATGTCCAGAACAGGCATCCTCGGCTATGGCGGCGGACCGTCCGTCATCCCGCTGATCCGGCATGATGCCGTAACCCGCTATGGCTGGCTGAGCGATGAGGAGTTCGGCGAGACGCTTGCCATTGCCAATGCGCTGCCGGGTCCGATCGCTACCAAAATGGCCGCTTACCTCGGCTATAAGCTAAAAGGCGTCCGGGGAGCCATCCTCTCCGTGCTGGCACATATCTTTCCCAGCGGAATTGCGATGATCGCGTTGTTATCTGCGGTAAATTACTTAAGCGGTTCCAAGGTTGTAGCCGGAATGATCGCTGCGGTTTCCCCTGTGATTGCGGTTATGCTGGGAATGATGGCTTATGAGTTTGCCCGTAAGGCTTTTAAGGGCCTTGGTGTAATGATCGGGGCTGGCTTCCTGCTGCTCGCCCTGGTGCTGCTTGAAGTGCTGCATCTGCATCCGGCCATAGTCATCGTGCTATACCTCGGTTATGGAACGGTCCATTACCGGATACTCGCGAAACAGAACAAAGGGGGGACCGCCTAATGGAATGGCTCAAGCTGATCTACGGTTTTTTCATGGCCAACCTGCTCGGCTACGGCGGCGGCCCCTCCTCCATTCCGCTAATGTACGAAGAGATTGTGCCGCATTACGGCTGGCTGACCGATGAAGAATTCTCCAATATGCTGGCGCTCGGCAATGCGCTGCCTGGGCCGATTGCCACCAAAATCGCTGCTTATGTAGGCTACGATGTCTATGGCTGGCCCGGACTGGCCGCTGCACTGCTGGCGACGATTGTCCCCTCCGCTGCTGCGCTGATCATCCTGCTGAACGTGATGCAGAAATACAAGCAGTCGCCTGTCGTCAAAGGCATGACGCTGCTTGTCCAGCCGGTTATCGCCATTATGATGGTTGTGCTTACCTTCAAAATGGCCAAAGGCCCGGCAGATTCCATCGGCATCTGGCAGACCCTGATCATTGCCGCAATAGCCTTCTGGGCGCTGAAGCACTTAAAACTCCACCCCGCGCTGGTTATTCTCGCTGCTTTTGCCTATGGCGGGCTGGTGCTGCAGTACACGGTCTAGCTGACTCTCACGTTCCCCCTGGCTGATAACCTTCTCCGCAGCCGACGCTCACTTCAGAATATATTGCGACAGCACCGCCTGCACCTCATAGATATTGACGGACTTGTTGAAGGTTTTCTTCAGCGGGACCGCCGCACCGGACACATAGAGGCACAGCTCCGCATCGAGGTCGAAATGTCCGGCCGTTTCCACCGAGTAATGGGTGATGCTTTTGTAGGGGATCGAATGATATTCCGTTTTCTTGCCGGTCACCCCCTGCTTATCTACGAGGATCAGGCGTTTGTCTGTAAAAATAAACATATCCCGGATCAGCTTGTAGGCGCGTTCGATCGTTTCCTGCGGGGCCAGAATCTGCGCGTATTCCCGCTTCACATCTTCCAGCGGGACCTGGGAAGCATTGCCCAGCAATCCGTTAAAAATCGCCATCATAATCCCCTTTTCCTATAATAGATTGGCAGCAATTCCTCCTCCGCCATAGTCCATACTACTTGCGGATTTATAGATTTATACCAGAGCAAGGGGATTTCCCTCTTGCTTATTCCCGGCTTATTGGTTAAAATGACTTTAAATTTAGAAAAGGAGGTGTAGGAGAATGGATCACAATCGGACCAACAGTGTTAGCAGCCGGCTGATTAATATTATGGCTGGCATCGTTCATGTAAATGCCCTGGACGGGAGAAGTCTGTCCATTTACAAGAACTTAATAACACTACAACATTGTGAAATGCCTTTCTCGCCTACACTTCAACGGATCTCATAAACCGGAGAATACTCAGGCCGCGGGGAAATTTCCCTGCGGCCTTTTTATGTTGTTTTGTAGTCAGGGCGTTCCTATAAAAGGAGAATAACTATGATCATCTCATGCCAAAATGTCCAAAAATACCACGGTGCCCAGCTCGTCCTGGACAACATCACCTTCGATATCCGCCAAGGCGAAAAAATCGGCCTGATCGGCCGCAACGGCTGCGGCAAGACCACCCTCTTCCATCTGCTGAGCGGGGAAGAACGTCCCGATCAGGGACATATCTCCATCCGCCGGAGCAGCGTCATCGGACTGCTCGCGCAGATTCAGGAGGTTAATGATGATGAAACCGTATATGCGGTTCTGCAGCGCAGCTTCTCGGAGCCCTTGCAGTGGCAGCGCCGCCTGCGGGAGCTGGAGCAGACAATGTCCGCTTCCGGTGCAAGTGACGATGAACAGGCCTGGAACCGGCTGCTTAAGGAATACGGCAACCTGCAGGAGAAATTCGAAGCCGCTGGCGGATATGAAATTGAATCCTCCATCAGCCGTATTGCCACCGGCCTTGGCATTGGAAGCGGCCAGTATGACCGCCGGTTCTCTTCCCTCTCCGGCGGGGAGAAAACCAAGGTCGGCCTCGCTGAGCTGCTGCTGCGCCGTCCCGATATTCTGCTGCTCGATGAGCCGACCAACCATCTCGATATGGATGCTATCGAATGGCTGGAGCAGTTCCTGCAGAGCTATGACGGCACTGTGCTGGCCATTTCCCATGACCGCTATTTCCTTGATGCCGTCGTTAAGAAGGTCATTGAGATCGAAGACGGGGAAGCCTTCACCTTCCATACCAATTATAGCGGCTATCAGGTCGAGAAGGAGGCCAGACTCCTGCAGCAGTTCGCCGATTATCAGGAGCAGCAGAAGAAGATTAAGCAGATGCAGGAGAGCATCAAGCGGCTGATTGAATGGGGAAAGCTGAATCCGCAGAACGTTTCGTTCCCCCGCCGCGCAGCTTCCATGCAGAAGGCGCTGGACCGGATGGTCAGAGTCAAACGTCCGGTTCTGGAGCGCAAGTCCATGGATCTGCAGCTGGAGCAGGATGACCGGACCGGCAATCAGGTCGTAATCCTTGACCAGATTAGCAAAGCCTTCGGAGAGCGTAAGCTCTTCTCGGCAGCCAGTGACATTCTCAGATATGGAGAGACTACGGCACTGATCGGCGGCAACGGCGCAGGCAAAAGCACGCTCCTGCGGATTATTCTCGGGCAGGAAGCCCCGGACAGCGGCAGCTGCACGCTGGCTTCCAGAGCCGTTGTCGGCTACCTGGCCCAAGAAGCTGTACCGGAGGAGAACGGCCAATCCGTACTCCGTTATTTCCGCGAGGAAGCAGGGCTTGAAGAAGGCGAGGCCCGCGGGCAGCTGGCCCGGTTTCTCTTCTACGGCAGTGATGTATTCAAGAACATCACCAATCTCTCCGGCGGAGAATGGACACGGCTGCGCTTCGCGGTGCTGATGCACCGCCGTCCGAATCTGCTCATTCTTGATGAGCCGACTAACCATCTCGATATCGATTCCCGCGAAGCGCTGGAAGAGGCGCTGGAGGAGTTCCCCGGGACCGTGCTTGCTGTATCGCATGACCGTTATTTCATTAACCGCTGCTTCGGAAAGCTATGGAGTATTGATGGCGGACGTTTCTCATCCTTCTCCGGGAATTATGAATATTACAAGGAGAAGCAGGCTGAGAAAGCCGCGGCTGCCGAACGGCAAGCTGCAGCTGCAGCAGGGAGTACGGCTGCTGCCGTCATTAAGCCCCGCCCAGCCGGCGGTGCCGCATCCGCCGCTCCTTCCCGCAAGCCGCGCCCGGCCGTCTCCTGGGAGCAGGACATTGCTGCTGCGGAGGCTCAGCTCAGTGTTATCGACGGCGAGATGCTGAACCCGCGGTTTGCCAGCGATTCCGGGAAGCTGGCTGAGCTTATGACGGCGCGGGATGCCGCGCAGCAGAAGCTGGATGACTTGTACAGCAGCTGGTTAAGCGAAGCGGATAACTCTTAATTCATTTATGTTAATTCTTTTACGTTTATTCTTTAGACGATTTCTAATCCCATAACAGAGGTGAGCAAGGTGACATTAACCCCGGCGATAGCACAATACTGGGAGTCTTATCTGCAAGACCATCCTGAGGCAGCGGAGAATTTCGACAGCGCCTGGGCTTTTGGCGACAACCCCCGGCTGGCCGATGAACTGCTGGAGCTGGTCCTGGCTGGAATCAAGACCGGAACGGCACAAAATTATGAATTGAATGAAGCACACGGTACGCCTCTGCCCTTTGCGGGCGGGCTATCCGTGCTGCTGGACAGTACGGGGCTGCCGCGCGGAATCATCGAGACTACGAAGGTTGAGATTGTTCCGTTTGCGGATGTAACGGCTGAGTTCGCGTATTCTGAAGGGGAGGATGACCGCAGCCTCGAATCGTGGCGCTATAACCATGAAGTGTTCTTCACCAGAGAACTTGAGGGTGAAGGTAAGCCATTCGACCCGGGTATGCCGGTCATCTGCGAGACCTTTCGACTGGTGCATATCAATAAAGAACTGTAAATCTTAGCACTTAAAAAGGCTGCTTCTTCGTAACCGAAGAGGCAGCCTTCATTGTATAGTTGCAAGTTAGTATAAGGTTAGAGCTTCAGCGATGAATCTTAAAATTTCCAGATGCCCATAATCCAGCCGATAACCGAGATCCATAATGGAATACTGATTAGGACGCCCCATACCAGGCCGGTGGCAATATTACCTTCTGCAGGACGTGTTACACCTTCCTGCGTCAGCGGAAGTCTTAACTCTTCTTGTTCCATGCGATCCCCTCCTAAAATTGTTATCGACACAGCAGAGGAAAAAATGTAGACCGCCTGGCCCAAAAAGTTGTGTTTCTGATAAATTTTTAGATATAAAGGCTCAGCGGTTGATTAATGCAAAGGCTTACATAAATAATATTAACCAATTTTTGTCTACTTTAAAACTTATATACTCCTGATCATCTATTATATGCAGTACTTTAGTCCAATATTACTGCCTTTTCAGGATTATGTAGATATTGGAACAGTGTGTGCAGCTGCTCCGCCGTATTGCGCTCCTCAGACAATTCAGGCAAGGCATCCTCGGCAAAAAAGCCTACCCCGCTTGTCTCCACACCCGCTTCCGCTGCCCCGCCGGTAATCCGGCACAGGATGAACATTTTGTAGACATGATAAGGCTCTGGGGGATGCTGGTGAAACTTCTTGTCCAGCACAGCGAGGAGACGTACGGCTTCTGCCTGATAGCCGGATTCCTCGGCAATCTCTTTCACAACCACCTCGCTCGGAGACAAGCCGATGTCCGCCCAGCCTCCGGGCAATGCCCATTTCCCGTCCAGCTTCTCGTGTACCAGCAGAATTTTGTTATCCTGAAAAATCACTCCGCGGATATCCACTTTCGGTGTGCTGTATCCGCCCTCTCCCGCGAAGGAGAGCCGGATACGTTCCTTGCTCTCATACGTATAGTTAGCCAGAATATCTACACTCAGCTCCCGCAGCGCCTGGTAACGTTCGATATCATATACATCCTTGGCATAGGTCAGACCTGTCTGGGCAATCCCCTGTATTTCTTTGGCCCAGGTTAACCATTTCTGTTCCATAAGTACACCGCCTCTAATCAGATATGGGATAGAACATACTTTTACAGAACTCCAGCAGCTCCATTCATTATATTAATATTAGCGCTACTCACACAGCATCAGATGACGGGAGAACGCACCCTTCTTCGCAATACAACGGTCGATGATCGTAAAGCCGGCAGAATGAATCATTTCATCCATCGCTTCAATCGCCACAATCACAACCCGGTCAGCAATCCGGCGGGTATGGGTAAGAATGGCAAACTGCTCCTCAGGAGTAATCCGCGAATACAGATTATAAGGCATATCCACAATAGCAACATCGTAATGCTCCGTAATGTCGGCAATATCCCCGAGCGTGACTTCACTCTCGAAGCCGAAATGGGTAATATTCGTCCGCGCTCCGGCAGCAATAAGCGGGTTAATATCACGTCCTACAATATCAATCCCCATAGACAGTGCCTCAACCATTACTGTACCAATCCCGCAGCAGGGATCTATCATCTTCACTCCGGCTATGCGGGGGACCGCCATATTGACCGCTGCCCGGGCCACCCGTGTGCTGAGTGCTATGGAGTAGCTGCGGGGCTTTTTCATCTGCCGGAACCAGGTTGCCTTATTCTTATGATAAGCACCGAAGTACCAGCGTCCGCCCAGCGTTACAATTCCGTACACCAGCTCCGGATGATTCACATCCGCCTCGCCTTCAATCCGCAGGCCGATTTCCCGTTCAATCACTCTGCGCTCATCGTATTCAATTTTATGCTCAGGTGCTAAATCATTCGTCTTCACAAAAATAACCTTAAAGGTCTTCCCCTCCAGCTCCACCTGCTCCGTTTGCCGGTAGATTTCCGGGAGCGTGTCCCCTTCATACATCACATCAATCCGCTCTTTGATAAAAGGGCTGCGGCTGACGTCCACCCGGTCCCCGCTTGAGAATATAGCCGGCGGGATCTCCCGTCCAAACAGGCAGCGCAGCTCCATACCGCATAGGGATGTCTCATCCTCAGAATGGGCGTACGTATAGATATAAGACCGGTTTCCGCCCTGGGGCATTTGTGCTTCATATTCAAGACTTGCAGGTACATTCGCTGACACTGTTATTCCGCTCCTATCGCTTCCGCCGCTTGCGGCGGTTTTGTTTCTGATTCTATACTCAACTTTTCCGGGCTATCCGCCGGTTCAGCAGCTCCATGCCCGCCATCATAGCTGATCCTTGCCTTGGCGATTTCTCCACGGTTTCCATTCACCCATTCTACCAGTAAAGTCAGCGGGCCAAGAAGAGATTCACCCAGCGCTGTAAGACCGTACTCTACAGTTAAAGGGACTGTGGGGGTGGCTTTGCGCCAGACCAGCCCATCACGTTCCAGATGGCGGAGCGTCTGGGTCAGCATACGCTGCGAGATGCCGCTGGAACGGCGCTGCAGTTCCTTGAAACGCAAAGACTGCACACCAAGGTTCACAATAATCAGCATACTCCATTTATCGCCAACACGGTCCAGAATCTGCCGGGTCACCGTGCAATCCTCCAACATAGTCAGTTGCCGGACTGCTTGTAATCCATCGTTCGATTGATTGTTCAAGGTAGTTACCTCCATGTAACCTAAGCAGCTAATAGTGCCTTCTTGCCGCTTAAGCTAACTAAGTTTATCATGGTTACTGTTAGTAATCAACAACCTGAAAGGAACTGATGAACCATGAAAACTATCGCTATCGTAGGCGCAGGACCGGGTCTGGGATTATCTATCGCCAAGAAGTTTGGTGCACATGGCTTCCGTGCCGCTTTGATCGCCCGCAACGCGGACAAATTAAATAATTTAGTAGAGGAACTCGCAGAATTGGGCATTGAAGCCGCTGCCTTTCCGGCAGATCTCTACAATAAAGAGCAGCTGACCGCTGCCTTCCAGGACATCAAAGACAACTACGGCTTCATTGATGTCCTTGAGTTCAGTCCGACCAGCGGCAGCTATCCGCCGACTCCGGCAACGCAGGTTACGGAACAAATTGCCCTTGACGCGTTCCAGTCACAAGTCATCGGCGCGATCCGCAGTGTGGAGCAGGTGCTGCCGGAGATGCTGGAGAAGAAAACCGGCGCTATTTTATTCACAACCGGACTGTCCTCCCTGTACCCGATTCCGATGATGGGCAATATGGGTATAGCTCTCAGCGGGCTGCGCAACTATGCGATGAACCTGCATTCGGATCTGGCACCGCAAGGTATTTATGTGGCCCATCTGGCTATCGGCGCATTTATCAGGCCGGGAACTGCGGCCGATCCGGATCTGATTGCCGATGCATGGTACAATCTGTACGCTACCGGAACCGAGGCCGAGAATACCTTCCCCCAAGGCGTAACACCGGCGACCATCCTCTGGTAAACGGTTTGAACAAACCTTTTTGATCCCTAATGATATCTCCAGTATAATGGATGCATTACACTGCCGAACCTAAGCCGTCCGGACCTGTTATCTTGCCCTGGCATGATACGGGTCTTGGCGGCATTATGCAGCGATTCCAAGGAGGTACATAATTACTATGTCTTACGAAACTTATTTTCAGACTGAGCGTGAGGCTCAGCTAACCGAACTCAAGCAATGGCTGGCAATTCCCAGCATCTCGGCTATCTCTACCCACAAGGAAGATGTGAACGCCGCCGCAGGCTGGCTGGTAGAGACTCTGAAGCGTGCCGGACTGGACAATATCGAGCTGCATCCCACTGCAGGCCATCCTGTTATATATGCAGACTATCTTCACGCCCCGGGCAAGCCGACGATTCTGGTGTATGGACATTACGATGTACAGCCGGTTGATCCGCTGAATCTGTGGACTACCCCTCCGTTTGAACCAGAGATCCGTGACGGCAAGCTGTACGCGCGCGGAGCCACTGATGACAAAGGCCAGGTGTTTATGCACATTAAAGCCATCGAAGCCATCCTCAAGCAGGAGGGCACACTTCCGGTCAACATCAAGCTGTGCATCGAAGGCGAGGAAGAGATCGGCAGCGTGAACCTGCCTCCATTCCTGGAAGCCAACCAGGACAAGCTTGCGGCAGATGCCGTACTTGTCTCGGATACCTCCCTGCTGGAACGCGGACGCCCTGCAATCTGCACCGGACTGCGCGGACTGTGCTCACTTGAAGTCACTGTGAATACCGCACTGACAGATCTTCACTCCGGCTCTTACGGCGGTGGCGTTCCCAATGCGCTGCATGCCCTGGTGTCGCTGCTCAGCTCGCTTCATGATGATAAGGGCCGTGTGTCCGTTGAAGGCTTCTATGAAGGCGTGCCTACCCTTTCTCCTCTCTTGCGCGAAGAATTCGCCAAGCAGGGTGTAGACGAAGACAAGATTAGGACCGGTCTTGGCCTGGAGCAATTATACGGCGAGGAAGGCTACAGCTTCGTAGAACGGGTTGGCGCACGTCCAACGCTTGAATTGAACGGCGTGTACGGCGGCTTCCAGGGCGAAGGCAGCAAGACCGTTATTCCGAAGGAAGCTCATGCCAAAATTACCTGCCGCCTTGTCGGTGACCAGGACCCGCAGCATATCCTGGATGCTGTAGAAGCGCATCTGCAGGCTAATATCCAGAGCGGCGCGAAAGTGCATGTGAAGCAAATGGAGAAAGCCCGGGCCTTCAACATCGATCCGTCTCATCCAATTCTGCAGACCGCTGCAGATGCTTACGGCAAAGTGTACGGCACCCGCGCCCTCTTCACCAAAGACGGCGGATCGATCCCGATCATGGAGAGCTTCTCCCGCATCCTGAAGGCTCCAGTGGTACTGATGGGCTTTGGCCTGGACGACGAGAACCTGCATGCTCCGGATGAGCACTTCAATCTGGAGAATTTCGATAAGGGCCTGCTGACGATTGTGGAGTTCCTGAAGACCGTATAATCCGGCACAGCATTGTCCAAGATGGTCCACAATAGCTGCAACAGCAAAGCCAGGCTCCCGGAGAATCAGGAGCCTGGCTTTTTGCGGTTCATAATACGTAATACGTATGACTGCCCATAATCCTATTCTCGTTAGTTGTAAAACGAAAATAAAACAACAAAAAAACCCTTGTGGACAAGGATTTCGAATTTAAATATGGAGCGGGTGATGGGAATCGAACCCACGCTATCAGCTTGGAAGGCTGAAGTTCTACCATTGAACTACACCCGCAACTCAAATTGAGTACAAGAAAAAAAAAACCCTTGTGGACAAGGATTTCGAATTTAAATATGGAGCGGGTGATGGGAATCGAACCCACGCTATCAGCTTGGAAGGCTGAAGTTCTACCATTGAACTACACCCGCAACTCAAATTGAGTACAAGAAACATTGTAGCATTACTACGAATAAATTGCAACCCTAGCAGGATCTCCAAGATCATATTACGATGGCATTTCCAGCAGCGGCTTCAGAAAAGACAGTTCGAACTCCTCTGCCTTGACCGGCTTGCTGAACAGAAACCCCTGTGCTTCATGGCAATGCTGCTGGCGCAGGAATTGCAGCTGTTCCTTGTTCTCAACGCCTTCTGCAGTTACCTTAAGCTTCAGGTGGTGAGCCATGGACGTTATCGTGGAGACAATCGCCGCATTATTGCTGTCCTCCATCACTTCCGAGACAAAGGAGCGGTCAATCTTGAGCCGGTCAATCGGCATGTTCTTGAGATAATGCAATGAGCTGTACCCTGTGCCGAAATCATCAATACTGATGCATACGCCAAGTCTCTTCAGGCGGTTCAGCTGGTCAAAGGCAGTCTCCTTGTCCAGTGTCATGCTCTCTGTAATCTCCAGATCAACATAGCTGGGATCGAGACCGATCTCCTGCAGAATTGCCCCTATCTTACCAGCCAGATTCGGCTGCAGGAACTGACGCATCGATAGATTAATAGAGACACAAATGGGCCGATAACCGGCATTTTGCCATGTTTTATTCTGCTGGCAGGCCGTTCTTAGCACCCATTCCCCGATTGGAACAATCAGCCCGCTCTCTTCTGCGATTGGAATGAAATCAACGGGAGAGACGAGACCGCGTTTGGGATGATTCCAGCGCAGCAGCGCTTCCATGCCGACAATCTCTTCGGTCTCAAGCAGTACCTGAGGCTGATAGACGAGATAGAATTCCTTACGCTCCAGGGCTCTGCGCAGATCATTCTCCAGCTTGAGGCGTTCCTTCGCCTTCATCTGCATAGCCGGAATATAGCGGCGGATATCCACCCCTTGCTCCTTGGCATTATGCACAGCAGTATCCGCGTTCTGGATTAGCTGCTCTGCCGAATCACCGTCTCCGGGGAAGATGCTCATCCCCAGACTAAGCGAGATGTGGTATTCTCCGGACTCGAGGCTTACCGGTGTCTCGAACAGCCGCAGCAGCTCATTCGCCCGGACCAGACAGTTCTCAAGACCGGTCCGCTCTGTCATCAGAAAAGCAAACTCATCCGCTCCCATACTATAGAGCTCTTCATTCACTCTAACCTGACTCCCGATCCGCTGGGCGACCAGCTGCAGCAGCAAATCTCCTGCATAATGTCCGAGGGAGTCATTAATATTCTTGAAATGATTGATGTTCATGATGACCAGGCCCGAGAATCCGCGGCTTTTGTCCTTCTCACTCTGGATCACGATCTCTTCCATACGCTGCATCAGGCGGCGTCTGTTCGGAAGACCTGTAAGATCATCGTGGAAGGCCAGATAATTAATCCGCGCCTCTGCCTGCTGGTTCTCCTCAAAGGGCTCCTCAATCGTCAATCTGTAGACACCGGTCAGCAGAAGATAATACGCCACTCCGCTGCTGAGCATCCCGAACAGATAATCCATATCTCCGACACTGAACAGATTCATGAAGAAGACCTGGCCCAGTGCAAAGAATACAAGGGAGCGGATAATAATCAGCAACGAAGCCGACTTCTCAATTTTGCCCGGATATACAATAATCCCTACTCCAAGCAGATAAACGAACAGTACGGCCATATTCATCAGATCTCTTACTGTCTCCACCCACGGATAATCCGCCAGTCCAGAGACAATCAGGTTGCCGGAGCCAAACACAGCCGCAGATAGCAGAATTAACAAAAATGAATTCCGGAACACCTTGTGCTTGCTGTCAACCGACACCGGCTGATCTGCCCTGCAGAAGATAAGCACGATCCCAAGCGCACTGGCAAGCCGCGAGAAGGTCAGCAGCCATAGGGACTGTCCGGAACTAATATAAGAGGCAACTCCGGGAATGCCTACAAAACTGAGAACATGCAGGAAATCAAAGATGCTTACACCCAAAAACAGCGCGGATGTATAAAGTCTTGCTTTGGATAATTTATTGGAGAATAACAACCAGCCCTGGGCAAAAATCGCAAAGCCGAAAGCCACAGTGCAGCAGCCTGAAATAAGATAGAATGCCAGCAGTAAATCTTTATCCTCTATATGGCCCAGCGGTGTACGAAAAATCTGGATCAGAAGGAACAGCGCAGCCCCTATAATCGCCGCATGAATGGTCTTTCTCTCTTCTTGTCTCATAAGTCCCTCGCGTCTAAAAATGATATCTATAATAACTAGTCGATGTGTATTATGTCCTATGTATAAATATCGGTTGAATACTCCTGTAAAGTTACATCGTTCATCCTACAATATTAAAAGAAACCATCTCTGGCAGAAAAAAAGCACCTTCCTCATAAATAGAGGTCAGTGCTTTCTTCTTCCGGACGTTTATTTATCCCCGAAATTAACCTCAGGTGTAGTCAGCTTGTCATAGAAGTCAACCGCCTTGTCTTTATCGGCTGAAGAACGCAGCGCCATCGCCGAGCGCGGATGCTCGTCCAGTGTTCCCGTAATCATGTATGGGATGATATATCCCCACTCTTCCTTCTCACGCAACGGAATCATCAGGTTCTCAACGATATCCAGAACGGGACGGAGGGTGTATCTGGTATTCTTCAAATGGGTAACCAGCAGCTCTGTAGGACAATTGCCGGCAGCACGGCCCATGCCGTAGCAGGAAGCGTCCAGCAGTTCGACACCTTTTTCCGCTGCAATCAGTGTATTGGAGAAGGCCAGCTGCAGATTGTTATGCGTATGTACACCCAGGCGTTTATCCGGCAAATGTGTTCTGAACTTCTCTACCAGGTAATGGATGTCATTGTGATCCAGACTGCCGTAGGAATCTACGATATATACAACATCAACGACGCTTTCGCGGATCTGTTCGAACGCTTCAAGCAGTTCATTCTCCATGACATTGGATAGAGCCATAATATTAATCGTAGTTTCATACCCCAGATCGTGGAAGGTCTGCACCAGCTCAAGCGCCTTGTCCACATCTTTGCTGTAGCAGGCTACACGAATCAGATCCAGCATACTCTCACTGCGGGGCAGGATATCATTCACGTCTACACGGCCGATATCGACCAGTGCCGACAGCTTGGTGTGGCCTTTTTGCGGAATAACCTTGCGCAGGAAATCATCATTCAGAAAACGCCACGGGCCGGCACCCTCGGACCCTTTCAGCAGCTTCGGTGAGTTTTTATATCCGATTTCCATATAATCAACACCGGCTTCATTCAAACCAGCGTATAATTTCTGAACAAATTCAATACTGAAATCCCAGTTATTCACCAATCCCCCGTCACGGATGGTACAATCGACAATTTTGCTCTGATTAGTCTTCACAATCTGTTCTCCCTTCGGGCTTAGCTTCATATTATATCCTCATAATAAACAAGGCCACAAACTTACTATGCTTACATTATCGTTCAATCATACTTTAATGAAGAATAAATTGTAAAGAAAATTTCAGTAATTTCCATATAGATTTCAGGAGATCAAAACAATGATATTAGTCACGGCAAAGTTTCTAACAAAATGCTACAGTACAAGAAATAATTGAGATTGATTATCAATCTCTCTCGGAGGGATTACAATGGCTTCTGCATCCTGCTCCTTGCTGCGTTTACAACCGGGCACTATCGGCTCTATTTATAGAATTGAAGGCATGAACCCCATCTTGCGCCGCCGTCTTGCCGATCTTGGAGTATCCGAAGGTGTAATGATCCGCCTGAAGGGTAAAGGTCCTTTTATGGGCCCCATTACGCTGGAATGTAACGGTCAATTATTCGCTATCCGCCGGAAGGAAGCTTCGATGATTGAGGTGAAAGTTTCATGAGCTCCATCGCCCTTGTAGGGAATCCAAACACCGGAAAGACCTCGCTTTTCAATACACTCACATCTTCGTATGAATATGTCGGGAACTGGGCAGGCGTTACTGTTGAGAAGAAGGTCGGCAGCCTGAAGAACGGAGCCGGCATGCTGATCGACTTACCCGGAATCTATTCACTTCATCCGCTCTCCCGCGATGAGGGCGTAGCCGCCCAATATCTGATCGAAGAATCACCCGAAGCACTCATCAATATTGTCGATGCATCGCAATTGGAACGAAATCTGCTGCTTACCCTGCAGCTGCTCGAATACGGCAAGCCGATTGTACTCGGTTTGAACATGATGGATGTTGCCAATGCCCGTGGAATTCAGGTGAATCCTGAAATACTGCAGGCACAGCTTGGGATAACCGTGTTACCGCTGATTGCCAGAACAGGCAAAGGAAGCAGCCAGGTGCTGAGCGTTCTGGAGAAGCCGGCGAATATTCCGCCTGTAAGCTTCCATCTGAATTATGGCGAACTCGTTGAAGCGACGATAACTTCTATTTCAAATCAACTGCAGCAGATCTCCGGGCTGCCTAACCTGCGCTGGGTTTCCCTGCAGCTGATGGAGCAGAATCCGGTAGTACTGGAGCTGCTCAAGAAACGTATGGATACTTCCGAGCTGATGCTCCTCTGCGATGCCTGCCAGACCCAGCTGCAAAAACAGAAGCTGGCGCTTACCCTTCCGCAGTGGATCCGCTCCATCCGCATGGACTACATCCGCAGTGTATGCGCGTCAGCCATCGATGCGACGAAGCAGAAACCGCATAATCTGACAGAGCGGCTGGATTCCATCCTGACTCACCGTTTTCTGGGATTGCCTCTGTTTATCGTCTTTATGTATGCTATGTTCAAAACGACCTTTGACTGGGTAGGCGGACCTTTATCGGATCTTCTGGACGGCTTCATTGGGGGCCCCCTCAGTGACGGAGCCAACTCATTGCTGCAGGTGATCGGTGCATCAGGCTTTACTCATGCTTTGATTGTCGATGGCATTATCGGCGGTGTCGGCGGCGTGCTCGTCTTCGTTCCCCAGATTTTCATTCTGTTCCTGATGATCTCCTTCCTGGAGGATTCCGGTTACATGGCACGCGTCTGCCTGCTGATGGACAGCACGATGGAACGGATGGGCCTGAACGGCAAAGCCTTTATCCCTTTCATTATCGGCTTCGGCTGTAACGTGCCGGCGATTATGGCTGCGCGCAGTATCGAACAGCCCAAAGACCGGATGCTGACAACACTGCTTATGCCGCTGATGTCCTGTTCAGCCCGGCTGCCGGTGTACCTGCTGTTTGCAGCGGTCTTCTTCCCGGCCCGGCAAGCAACGGCGGTGCTGGCGATGTATGTGATGGGAGTAGTCTTCGCCCTGATTCTGTGTAAATTATTCTCCAAACATCTGTTCAAGAATGAATCCTCCATCTTCATCATCGAGCTGCCGCCTTACCGGATGCCGCAGTTCAAGACACTAGGCCGCAGCACCTGGGAGAAGGGCAAAGGCTTCCTGCGTAAAGCAGGAACCATCATTCTTGCCGGTTCGGTCATTATCTGGCTAATGTCCTACGCGGGTCCTGCCGGATTCAATGTGGAGATGGACCACTCGTTCCTGGCCAAATTCGGAGGGTTGATCGCACCGCTGCTGCAGCCGCTCGGCTTCGGCACCTGGCAGGCCGGTTCCACACTGGTTCCCGGCTTCCTCGCCAAAGAGGTTGTGGTCTCCACCATGAATATCATTTACCATGCGCCGGATAGCGCAGGGCTGGAAGGACAAATTGCTTCAGTCTTCACACCGCTTAGTTCGATCAGCTTCATGGCCTTCATCCTGCTCTATATTCCTTGCCTGGCCACGGTCGGAGTAATCAGGAAAGAGACGGCATCCTGGAAATGGACCTTCTTCTCCATGGGATATTCACTGGTACTGGCGTATGCCGTGTCACTGGTTATTTTCCAGGGCGGCCGGCTGTTGGGATGGTCGTAGAGGCAGCAAGTCCAAGATTTACTGAGAGGAAGCGAGAGCAGCAATGATAGTCAATATTCTGATTGTAGCGCTTATCTTCGGGTACTCCGGCTGGATGCTGTACCGTCATGTTCAAAAGGGCAAAGAAGGCGCCTGTGCCGGCTGTGACAAAAGCAAAACCTGTTCGGCCGCATCGCTGGATTCACCTTTGTCCTGCTGCGGAACTACAGCCGATCCCAAACACTAGATCCGTCTGCGTCTCTAGAGAAAAGAATACAATTCGTTTAGAATCCTTGGCATGCGGGTATGTTAGTTATAAGCAATTACAGCCAGACCATACCAAGGAGGAATTACCATGAACACCAAAAAGACATTGTTTACTACGGTAGCATTGGGAGCAGCCTACTTGCTGAAGAATAAGAATACGCGGGACAATATCATGAATGGGGTCCAGTCCTTTACTGCACAGATGAAAGCCAGAAAATAGGATGTGACTCAAACCAAACTCGCTTCTTCCAAAAAATAGTCCAATCTTAAACAGCCCCCTTACTGCACAGATGAAAGCCAGAAAATAGGATGTGACTCAAACCAAACTCGCTTCTTCCAAAAAATAGTCCAATCTTAAACAGCCGCAGTCCCGGGAATCCGGAGACTGCGGCTGTTTAGCTTCATACGGGTCATAACAGATTTATGAAGAGGACTGGGCAGTATCTGCCTCGAATCCAGAGCCAGGAGCTAAGCGGAGCAGATATTCCAGCAGCGTACGCACCATCACACCCGTTGCCCCCTTGGGGTTCACTCCCCGCTCTTTCGACAAAAATGCCGTTCCGGCAATGTCCAGATGAATCCATGGCAGACCTTCAGCAAATTCGCCGATGAATAATCCGGCTGTAGTAGCTCCGCCGTATCTTCCGGCAGCATTGCGGATATCGGCGACCTCGCTTTTTAGCATCTCGCGGAATTCCGGATAGACGGGCAGGGCCCATATCTGCTCGCCTGACAGCCTGGAGGCCTCCAGAAGCTCCGCCAGGAACCCTTCATCATTCGTTACAGCACCCGTAGCCACATCGCCCAGAATGGACAAGACGGCCCCGGTTAGCGTGGCGACATCAATAATCCGTTCCGCTCCCCACTCCCGCGCATACGTGATTGCATCTCCCAGAACTACTCTGCCTTCCGCATCGGTATTCAGCACTTCAATCGTTCTTCCGCTGAGGGAGGTTATAATATCACCAGGTTTAAAAGCATTGCCTGCCGGCATATTCTCCGCCGACGGAATAAGCATGACCACATTGATCCGGGGGCGCAAACGCCCCAAGGCCTCCATGACTCCGAGTACTGCGGCTGCACCGCCCATGTCACTGATCATATCCTCCATCCCAGGAGCTCTTTTGAGTGAAATGCCTCCAGTGTCGAAGGTGATGCCCTTGCCGACAATCCCCACCACATTCTCCCACTGATTGGTTCCCTGATAGCGAATGGCTATCATACGCGGCGGATTCACACTGCCTTTGCCGACGGCCTGTAATCCGCCCATTCCCTTAAGCTCAATCTCACGTTCATCCAGCACCTCAGCAGGAAGGCCGTGGCGTTCGGCTACTTCGATGGCTGCTGCCGCAAGCTCTGAAGGGGTCAGCAGATTACCAGGGAGATTGGTTAAATCCCGGGCCAGATTCGTCGCTTCCCCAAAAGCCTGCCCCCGCAACACACCTGACTTCCAGCGCTCATCCTCTAACTCTTCGGTCTGACGCTCCATATGCAGCCTTACGGCGATTAAGCCGGCGTAGCCCGGCTGCTCCAGCTTGTATTGTCTGCGGCGGTAGGACCCAAGGACCAGGCCTTCTGCAAGGGCCTGGCCTGCTGTCTCAGCTTTCAGGGCCTCAGGCAGCTGGTTCAGCTGATCGGGGATCTGCACGATCAGGGTAGCAGCCTTCAGTCTGTGAGCCGCCCTGGCGGCCTGCGCCATCAGCAGCCGCAGGTCATGGACTGCTGCGCTGCCATTGCCGCTTCCGGCCAGAATGACTACCGGCAGCTCCGGACGGCCAGTCACCGGCAGCAGGTAAATTTGCCCCAGCTTGCCGCTAAACAGCCCTGCCCTGGACAACAGACTGATCCTTTCCGCCCATTCGACCGAAAGTCCTTCCCCCTGCGCCTGTTCCTCCGAGACTATGAAACATAAGGCATCGCCTTGCAGCGAAGCTGCCTCTGAACCGCTGCTCCATTCAATATTCATGCTGCACCCCTCCACTGACTCACTGTATTATTCCAAATAACGCAGACAGGGCTGATCTCCCGCACATGACCGTGCACTGCAGGAATCAGCCCTTAATATATTGATTATAACCCGGAAGCCTGGAAATACCGAGTCTATTGTTAGATTAATGAATGAGAGGGAGCGAAATCACGAACCGGGTTCCCTCATTCAGCCGGCTGCTGACAGAGATGCAGCCTCCATGATTCTTGATGATACGGTCACTGACCGAGAGTCCTAATCCCGTACCATTCTCCTTCGTGGTAAAGAAAGGATTGAACAGCCTATCCAGTGTGCAGATATCCATGCCTTTGCCATTGTCAGAGATAAAAATCCGCACCTCTGTTCCTTCTTTGCGCGCGCCGACCTCTATTTTGCCCATGGAATCATCCGCTCTCTCCGCGATCGCTTCCATAGCATTTCGAATCATGTTTAAGACGACCTGCTTCATTTGTTTCGTGTCTCCGGAGATGAACAGATCTTCCTGAAGCACCTGCAGATTAATCTGGCAGCCCTTCATCAGAGCTTCACTCTCTGTAAGCAGAACGACTTCCTTAAGCAGCGCCGAGACAGGAATCATACTGACCTGTGGTACCGATGGCTTGGAGGAAGTCAGAAATTCATGAATAATGTCATTGGCACGATCAATCTCAGCCAATATAATCTTCGCATACTCCTCCTTGCCGAGCAGGTGAAGATGGGGATGCAGCAGTTGAATAAAACCCCGGATCGCAGTCAGCGGGTTGCGGATCTCATGAGCAATTGAAGCTGATAGTCTGCCGAGCATCGCCAGACTGTCGTTCTGGTATGCTGTCTGTTCAATCAGCTTGAAGTCTGAGATCTCCTTGAGCGTGAACAGGTAGCAGCCCTTCATCTGCTCACCGCTGCAGAGAGAGGCGCGCCAGTACCGGCCATATTCATCTACAAATTCATAGCTTGGCTTACCTTTGACCACCATTTCACGGTAGCTCCGCAAAACGAGCTTCTTCTTAAAACGGCTTAGTTGAATATGGCTTATCAAATGAGTCAGGGTGCAGCCAAGCAGAGAATGACGGCCCAGTTCCAATATGCCGTACATCTGCTTGTTTACAAACGTCAGAACTCCCTCTTCATCAAAAAGCAGAATCCCGCTGTCGATATGCTCCAGAACATCCTCATATGTAGTATCCATCGGTCCGGATTGAAACGTTCTTGCCGGTAAAAGCAAGCTTTCCTGATATTGGCTTATCACGATACGAAGTTCCCCCTTTTACTGCAATTGACGAAGACGCTTAAGCGACATCAAATTACTATGTATATGAGTATATGACGAAGCCGCCAGAACATTCGGAAATCGTATTATATTATCCAACCGTTTCAACTATATTCCAATCATATCCAAGAGAAGAAGACAACGCAATCGGAGAAACTGTCGAATGATAAAAATATTCTTAAAATGATTCTTAAGACACATTAAATATCGTTAGAATGTTTCGTTTCCTGCAAATACAATGAAAAGAGCCTCCGCATTTCGCGAAGACTCTCCTCTTTTATGACATTCCGTGGAAGCATTAAGCTTGGGTATTCAGGCTTTCTGCTGCAGCCGGTGGCGCCGCTGACTCATAACCGCCAGACGCTTTTTCAGTTCACGTTCCCATTTGGTATCGCCAATTTGTTTGGCTACGGCCAGCAGGTCAAGCGACATGTCGATTTGGCTGCGCACAATAGCGAGCGGATCCTCGCTCTCCATATTTATCACATTCTCGAAGATCGCTTCCTCATCTTCCATTACATAATCCTGGAAATCAACATCCGTAACTCCGTCGCCATGGGCATATTCTGCCAGGATTTCATATTCATTTTCGACTTTATAATGTACCTCTACCCGGTGGCATACCGGACAAAAAAGCAGGGGAACATTATGGACTTGCGTGCGATAATGCTTTAGGGTCCCCTTAGTTCCAACCATACTCGCTCCACAGCAAAAGCTCATTTTTGTTCACCCTCCTTGATTTTTTCCGTTGAATTCCTATTATTATATTACACAATGGCAGGAGAGATTCCTCTCCTTGAAGCTATATATTAACCTTTACGCCCATTTTCAAACGGCTTGTCCGCTAAGGATGGGCCGTTTGGTGCAAAAAACCCCCTTGACGGGAAATACTCCCGCAAGGAGGTTCTCTTCGTATATCAAAGATCGCAGCTGATGAGGACCGGCAGCTTACAGATTCTTGTCGCCCGGTTTCCAGTTCATAGCGCACAGCCCGCCGGATTGCAGGGCCTGCAGTACACGCAGAGTTTCTTCTACACTGCGGCCTACATCATTGTGGTTAACCACTTGATATTTCAGTTCTCCGTCAGGATCGATAATGAACAATCCGCGGAGTGCGATACCTTCTTCTTCGATCAGGACGCCATAATCGCTGGCAACCTTCTTCGTGATATCAGACGCCAGCGGGAAGTTAACCGGACCAAGGCCATTCATATCCTTAGGGGTTGTCAACCAGGCTTTGTGGCTGTGGATGGAGTCGATGCTCACACCAAGAATTTCTGTATCGAGTTCTGCGAAATCAGCCGCAGCATCACTCAGTGCTGTAATTTCGGTCGGACATACAAATGTGAAATCAAGCGGATAAAAGAAGAATACAAGCCATTTGCCGCGATAGTCGGACAAGCTAACCTTACCGAAATCCTTACCGTCGCCCGTTACTGTCTCCATGAAGAAATCAGGGGCTGGTTTACCTACCAAACGTTCTGCCATTGCTTAAATCCTCCTTTGATTATGTAAGAAAAACAACTACGGTGCCGTTAGCCGGTGCAATATGCTTTTCTTGATTTTGATGGGATGGTTACATTGTTGCTGCTACAGAACAAATGTTATCATCGTACAAAATCAAAGTCAATATTACATTGATTACTTTTTTATAATTATTATAAATAAGCAACATTTTGTGAAGTTTTTCTTCTTTCTGCGTCAAAGGAGGGCATATGTGGTAGAACTAGGCTTTGCGGATAGCGGCAACAATCAGATCGCCCATCTCTGTAGTACTGATTGCCTTGCTCTTGTCTACAGCGATATCGCTGGTCCGGTGACCGGCATCGAGTACCTCTGCGACAGCTGCTTCTATGGCAGCCGCTGCCTCTTCGTAGCCGAAGGTCATGCGGAACATCAGCGCAAGCGACAGAATCGTCGCGATCGGATTCGCGAGCCCCTGGCCGGCAATATCAGGCGCAGAGCCGTGTACCGGCTCGTAGAGGCCGTAGCTGCCTTCTCCCAGTGAAGCCGAAGCCAGCATACCAATGGAACCGGTCAGCATCGCCGCTTCATCACTCAGGATATCTCCGAACATGTTCTCAGTAACAATTACATCGAAGCTCGAAGGGCGGCGCAGCAGCTGCATTGCACAGTTATCCACCAGCACATGCTCCAGCTCTACCTGCGGATATTCCGGCGCCAGTCTGTTCACTACCTCACGCCAGAGGCGCGAGGTCTCCAGCACATTCGCTTTATCGACACTGGCCAGCTTATTCCGGCGTTTGCCGGCAATCTCGAACGCCTGGCGTACAATGCGCTCTACTTCCGTTACGTTGTATACACATGTATCCACAGCTTCTTCCCCGTGTTCACCCTGACGGCGCAGCTTCTCACCGAAATAAATACCGCCTGTCAGCTCACGCACCACCATCAGGTCCGTGCCTTCCAGTACTTCCGGTTTCAGCGTTGAAGCATCCTTCAGGCAGTCGAAGACAACTGCAGGACGCAGATTGGAGAACAGACCCAGTGCTTTGCGGATACCCAGCAGTCCCGTTTCCGGACGCAGCTCCTTAGGATTGTTATCCCACTTCGGTCCGCCAACAGCTCCCAGGAGTACGGCATCTGCACTGCGGCAGATTTCCAGCGTATCCTCCGGCAGCGGTGTTCCCCGCTCGTCAATGGCAATTCCGCCGAAGAGGGCATGCTCCGTTTCAAAAGCAAAGCCGAACACTTCTTCCGTTCTTTTCAATACTTTTTCCGCTTCTGCCACAACTTCAGGTCCGATACCGTCCCCGGCAATTACGGCGATTTTCTTAACCTCGCTCATTCCTGTCACTCCTTAGGTAGTCCTGCTGCTCGCAGACATAGTTCTTCTGTATATTGTTGTATCATAACAACAGACAAAGGACAAAGATATAGATTCTATTGAACTGATAGGCGAAGCCTATAGGAGTACGGTTACCGTATCTGGCACTGATAAAAACTGCACCGCAGTTTGCTCTTGATTCTTAAGTTGTTTACAATTAGTATGCAAATGCTGTCATCTTAATGAGGGAGTGATACTAAGGTGCAATATACTAAGCTTGGCAAGTCCGGTATGAAGGTTAGCCGCCTCTGTCTGGGAACGATGAATTTCGGGCCGATTACCGACGAGAAGGAAGCCTTCCGCATCATGGATGCTGCGCTGGACGCCGGAGTCAACTTTTTTGATACCGCTAACGTATATGGTTGGGGTGAGAATTCCGGCCTGACCGAGACCATTATCGGGCGTTGGTTCAAGCAGGGCGGCGGACGCCGTGAAAAGGTTGTGCTCGCTACCAAGGTCTATGGCGCAATGAGTGACAAGCTGGATGGTCCAAACGATGAGGCCGGCCTCTCTTCTTATATTATCCGCAGGCACCTGGAAGCCTCTCTGCAGCGTCTGCAGACCGATCATATTGAACTCTACCAGATGCACCATATCGACCGCAACGTGTCGTGGGACGAGCTGTGGGGCGCCTTTGAGCTTGCTGTCAGCCAGGGCAAGATCGGTTATGTCGGCTCCAGTAACTTTGCCGGCTGGGATATTGCCGTAGCCCAGCAGGAAGCGAAGGCCCGCGGGTTCCTGGGCCTGGTATCGGAACAGCATAAATACAGCCTCACCTGCCGCCTGCCAGAGCTGGAGGTCCTGCCTGCTGCCGAGCATCTCGGTCTTGGAATTATCCCGTGGAGCCCGCTTGACGGGGGACTCCTCGGCCGCAACGCCTTGAAGAAGATCGAGGGCAGCCGCAGCGGGGGCAATTCAGAACGTGTAGAGCAGCATAAGAGCCAGCTGGAAGCCTTTGCGGAATTGAGTCTGGAACTGGGCGAACCGCAGGATAATATCGCACTGGCCTGGCTGCTGGCCAATCCTGCGGTGACGGCTCCGATTATAGGGCCGCGTACGCTGGAACAATTCGAAAGCGCGCTGCGCAGCCTGGAGATCACCCTGGACGAGTCCGTGCTGAAACGTCTGGACGAGATTTTCCCGGGACCCGGCGGTGCTGCTCCAAAGGCTTATGCTTGGTAAGCAGGGTTTAAGAACCCAGATCTGACTCGTATTCTTGTTCTATAGCAGGTCATAAAAAGAGCTGTTCACCGGCAATTATTCCGGTAAACAGCTCTTTGTGCGATTTATTGTGCTGTGTCCACCGTCACAGAACCATTGCTGGTGGACAATGTAACTTCATGGGTTCCGCTGCCAAGCACAGCTGTTCCATTGTTATCATCGCCATCCCAGGTAACATTCCCTTTAAGGGAACCATTGCTCGTATCCGCATGGATTGTCGCATCCGTAACAGCCGGCAGGCCCACTATAATCTTGCCATTGCTGGATTTCAGCTCCCAGTCGCCTGTCACCGCAGAATTGACCGTAATCTTCCCGTTGCTGCTCTTGGCAGATAAGGAGCCGTCGATATTGCCCAGTGTAATCGCCCCGTTCGAGCTGACCAGCTCCACTTTACCCTGTATATTCTGCACGGTTACTGTACCATTGCTGGTGTGAGCCTCCACGCCTCCGGTAATATCATGGATATCCATTGTCCCGTTGCTGGTGTCCACATCAATGCCGGCCGTCAGGCCGGCAGCTTCGATGGATCCGTCGCTGGTCTCTACCTGGGCGGCTAAATTCTGCGGAATGCTGACATTCAGGTAAGGAGCTTTGACATTAATTCCGAACTGGATGTTCGCGAGCCAGCCGGAATCTCCTTCCAGCTCCATGACAAGCGTGTCGCCTTCGGTCGTCACTTTCCATTTACGCTCTAGTGCGCTTGCTGCTTCACTGTCCGTATTGCCCGGCAGCTCCAGCTTTCCTTCATATTCCAGGGTGTTTCCTTGCACGCCTTCAATCTTAACCTTGCCGTCCGGCAATTCAATCCGTACACTCTTAATTTCCTGATTCACTTCTACCTTCCCGCTTACCGGGACAAGCGTTGTATTGCCCAAGATACTGCTCAGCGAACCGCCGGCCAGCACCGTCTGTGCCCCGCTTGCCGCGACAAGCACGATAATCAGTACAATCGCCCAGCCGCTCACACGGCTCTTGACATCCGATTTAATGAAGAGCCTAAGCAGCATCTCCAGCCCGAACAGAATAAGCAGTGCCGGCCAGATATAGCCCAGCGCCTCGTAAGTGATTACATCGTACTGGGCAAGTACTACAATGACCCCAATCACAATGCAGCCTATTGCGGCGGTAAAGCTGCCGATTTTCCATCTCCCCATAATTCATTTCCCCATTTCACTATACTTTAGAATTGTTCTTCAGCATTCTCAGTCCATATCCGATCAAGGCAAGAGACAGCACGATCGCCCCGATGTTCATGTCATTGAGTATTCTCCAGAGGGTTGGAAATACCGTAATGAGCATTAGCATAATACCCGCTATGACACAGCCTATGCCTACCCATACCGGATTAACATCATCATGCGGATACACCGGAGGTGCCGGCATTCCCATAGTCCAAGGTGCCCCGAAGCTATCCGGATGGAACATCATCCGCTCATGCTCAGCCGCAGAGAGCTTCATCCAGGCCGCTTTTTGCAGCGCATCGAATAGTTGATAGAACCAGAGTGCTGCCAGCGCGAACGGAAATACGGTGGGCATCGACGGAATGAACATAATACACAGCGATGCTCCAAGCATATACTCAAGACCCAGCTTTTTGAAGCCTAAATACATATGGCCCAGTCCCGGAACCATCGCCAGGAGAAAAGTGAGCCAGCGTCTTTTCTTAATCATATAATACCCTCCTAAAAGTTTTGCGGAACATCCGCTTCTCAGAACTCTCTTTACAGCAAAACTGCTTCGAAAGCATACGCTGAGTTTTGCGGAACATCCGCTTCTTCGAAATCTTCTTGCAGCAAAGCTGCTTCTATCGTACGCAGGTTTTAATTAGTATGAATTAGCCGGAAAAGCCCCTGCTGATTGTTGGATTATTTGCCTTGAGGGCCGAACCAGGCGCTGACTGAAGTGGACATTTGCCCATTAATTTCGGTAATGCCATAGGCAAGGTGTTCAAACACACCGAACTGCAGCAGGAGAAAAGTCAGCCCCACGGCAACGCCATAATGCATCCATGAGGTTCCCGGAGCGGTGCGCCGTCTGGACATTGTTGCTTTAATCACCCGTTCCCTGCGGCCATTCTCCATACGGTCAATCTGAGCCATCACATCCGCTGTAAGATCAGGGAAGTCCACAGGCTGCATTGCTTCCTGGCCAAGGCCGTCCAGCCCGGCATCCATCTCATTCCACAGCGCTGCGAGACCGCGTGCCTCTTCCAGCCATTGCGCGCAGTCGGGACAGGACAGGGCATGCAGGCGGATTGTCTGCTGCGCCTCAGGCGGCAGCTGGCCATCGATATAATGCGGCATCCATTCTTTTACTGTTGCACAATTCATCGCCATTCCTCCCCGCTTTTACGCATCATCTGTCTGGCCCGATACAGCTGCGATTCAACCGTTTTGACCGAAATTCCTTTCTGATCGGCAATCTCCTGATACGAGTGTCGCTGAAAATAGTACAGCTGCACAACCGACCGGTACGGCTCTGTCAGACTGTTCAAATTCTCACCGAGCTCCTGGGAGGCTTCCTTGCGGAGCGCCGCCTGCTCAGGTGTTTGCGAAGTCACCCAATCATTCTCCGTGTAGTCCGCAGTGCTCCGGTGCCGCCATTCCCGGTCATTGGCCCGTTTCCAGTCCAGACAGGTCCGGTAAGCAATCCGGTACAGCCATGTGGAGAATGAAGACTGTCCTCTGAAGGAGGGAAGAGCCTTATAGGCCTTGATGAAGACTTCCTGGGCCATATCCTTGGCCGACTCGGCTTCTCCTGTAATTTTGATGCATACACTGTATACCATGCCCTGATAACGTGTCACCAGATGCCCGAAGGCCTGATGCTCTCCGCTGAGCACAGCAGTAATCCACTCCGTCTCTTCCAAGTAATTCTCCCCTCCTTCAGTTACATAACGTTAGACGCCGGGCAGGCTGATCCCCCTGCAGGACATGCGAAATTTTTTTAATATAATTTTTGTAGTCTATTTTACTTTACTATATCCTACATGGGGCTTATCCTCTACAGAAAGGGAAATTCCTTTTTCTTGTCGAATTCATTTATCATCATGGCTAGGCAGCATTCAAATAGAAACGGCTGCTCCTCCTTAAGAGGATGTTATCCGTTTCAGCGATAAAGATAAGGAAAGCGGTGGACAGAAATGATTCGAGCTATGCTAGTGGATGATGAACGGCTTGCACTTATTAAACTTCAGCTCATGCTTGAAGAATTAACGTCAGTACAGATCCTTGCCGCCTTTACAGACCCTTATGAAGCGGTAAAAGCAGCACCGGAGCTGGACCCGGAAGTTATTTTCCTGGATATTGATATGCCCGAGATGAATGGAGTTCAAGCTGGTGAAATCCTGCAGAATCTTTGCCCCCGTGCCAAAATCATATTTGTGACTGCATATAATAACTACGCTGTAGATGCTTTTGAGCTAAACGCGCTTGATTATGTATTGAAGCCGGTAAGCAGAAGCAGGCTGGTGAAGACTATTCAGCGTCTGGAGGAACGGATAGAGCTGGAGCCCGACAAGAAAATTACAGATCATCAAATCATGATCCGCAGCCTCCAGTCCCTGCGTTTCGAGCGCGGCGGACAGCCGCTAAGCAATATCCGCTGGCGTACCTCGAAAGCCCAGGAGCTGTTTGCTTATCTTTTTCATAACCGTAACCGGTTTGTCAGCAAGGATAGCCTGATCGACCTCCTGTGGCCTGATTTCAATCTCAAAAAAGCCTCAACCCACCTGTACACTACTATTTATCAAGTAAGGCAGTGCTTGAAGCAGGGAGAAATCGATCTGCCCATCAATAATGTCAGCGGCGGAGAAGGCTATACCCTGGAGACCGGAGGCGCTTTAATCGACAGCTACGAATGGGAGAAAGGCCTTCTTACTCTGGAGCCGGTCAGCGCTGGCAATATTCAAGAGCATCAGCGTCTGCTGGATTTCTACACTGGTGATTATTTGGCCGACTACGATTATTTATGGGCTGAGAGTGAACGTCAGCGGCTCCGGACGATCTGGCTGCATCATGCACTGAGTCTGGCAGCGTTCTATATAGAGACCAGCAAACTCCCGGAGGCTGTTACGATATATCAGCGTATTGTCCGTCTTCAGCCTTATTTCGAACAGGGATATTTCGGACTTATGAAAACGTATGATATCATCGGTGAACGCTCAGGGGTCGAGGAGCAATATAACACGATGACAGCTCTTTGGAACGGGGAACTGGGAATCGGCCTGCCGGCAAATATAACCCGGTGGTACGAGGAATGGAAGCAGCATAATTTCAGAAGTCTGTGAATTAATCTTCTGCTGAATATAAGAACAAGACAACCCGCCCGTAGCATTTGCTTCGGGCGGGTTGTCTGTATACCAATGTAACCTTGCTTATGCTGTCACTTATTACTCCGGTTTATTGCGTGTCTTGAATCTCTGTGCCAGGATAATTCCCAGAACGATCAGTCCCCCACCCATCAGATACAATGGAAGCGGGCTTTCTTCGCCTGTCTTAGGGAGATCTCCAGGCAGGCCATCTTCACCGGAGGTTGTGTCAGTTACCGTACCTGTCGGCACTTCGTCAACACCCACCTCAATAATGATATCCTGATCATTGCCGTCTTCATCCGTTACAGTAATGGTGAACTCATCCTTGCCGGTATATCCCGGATCAGGAGTATAAGTCCATTTGCCGTCTGGTGTAACGACTACTGTACCATGTGACGGTTCCACACTAATGCTTGGAATGCCGCCCAGCGGAATTTCCCCATCGATTGGAATATCCTCAACAGTAGTTGCTAACGTAGCCTGTGGCGTCGGTGTGCTGCTTACTGCAGGTGCAGTAGGACTTAAGGTCGCTATTGGTGTAGGTCCCGGTGTAAACGTTACGCCAGGTACTCCTGTTGCGGAAGGACCTGGTGTACTAGTTACACCTGGCGTTACCGTACTAACCGGAGTAGGTGTTGGAGTAACCACCGGATTCGTTCCGGGCGCTCCTGTCGGTGCCGGTATGTCTTTATTCGTAATTGGGGCCAGCACCTTTTGTACCTTCGAATCAATTATGATGCTGCGCTCCGTTGAATCCAAATAATAGCCGGTTGGAGCCACGGTTTCCTGCAGTGTGTATACTCCAAGCTTCAAATCCTTAAATTCAATCTCACCATTCACGTTGGTAATCCCCGTTGCAACTACGCTCTTGCTGGAATCATAAAGCTTAAACTCAGCCCCGGCAAGCTTTCTCGCTGCGTTACCTTCGGCAATCTTAACGAGCTTGATTGAACCCAAGGTCTCATGGTTCGTGATTGGTGCTAATACCTGCTGCACCTTTGAATTAATCGTAATAGTGCGCTCCGTTGGATCAAGATCATATCCTGTGGGCGCCTTGGTTTCCTCTATAGTATACGTACCCAGCTTCAAATCATTGAATTCAATTTCACCATTCGCATTCGTAGTGCCTGTTGCTACCACAATCTTACTAGAATTCGTGAGCTTGAATTCTGCTCCCGCAAGCTTTTTCGTCGCGTCAGCGGCGTCTACTTTAATGAGTTTGAGTGAACCTAAGGTTTCTTGGTTTGTAATTGGAGCCAGCACCTGCTGGGCTTTCACAGTGATTGTGACGTCCTTCGGCTTTGAATCCAATTCATACCCGGCCGGAGCCTTTGTTTCTTCCAGCGTGTACGTACCCAGCTTCAAATCATCGAACACAATTTCACCGTTCGCATTGGTAGTCTTCGTCGCTACCACAATATTGCTGGAATTTGTGAGCTTGAACTCTGCTCCCGTAAGCTTTTTCGTCGCGTCTGTGGCGTCTATCTTAACTAGCTTGAGCGAACCTAAGGTTTCTTGGTTTGTAATTGGAGCCAGTACCTGCCGGGCCTTCTCGCTGATTGTGATGTTATGCACTGTCCCATCCAGATCATATCCGGCTGGAGCTTCGGTTTCCTGCAATGTGTACTCGCCTAGCTTCAAATCATTAAATACCAGTTCACCATTAACATTGGTGGTGCCTGTTACTATAGCACCGCTGCTGGAATTCGTGAGCTTGAACTCTGCTCCGGCAAGCTTTTTCGTCGCGTCAGCAGCGTCTACCTTGATGAGCTTAAGTGAACCCAGGGTTTCCACGTTCTTAATCGGAGCCAGTACCTTCTGTACATTGGAATCAATCGTGATATTCTGTGGTGTTCCATCCAAGTCATATCCGGCTGGAGCCGCCGTCTCCTCCAGGGTATAGACTCCGACCTTCAAATTATCGAATACAACTTCACCGCTGGCATTGGTAGTCTTTGTTCCTACCACAACCTTGCTGGAATTCGTGAGCTTGAATACAGCTCCTTCAAGCTTCTTCGTCCCGTCAGTTGCATCGACCTTAACAAACTTAATCGAGCCGATGGTTTCTATATTCACAATTGGGGTCAGAACAAGCTGATCCTTCGAAGTAATCTTGACATTGCGTACCCTTGCATCCAAATCATATCCGTATGGGGCCTTGGTTTCCACCAGGGTATAGTCCCCAAGATTCAGATCAGAGAATTCAATTTCACCATCGGCATTCGTAACACCCGTCAACGCCACATTTGTGCTGGTATTCGTGAGTCTGAACTCTGCTCCGGCAAGCTTTTTATTCACATTATTATAATCTACCTTACTTATCTTGAGTGAGCCCAAGGTTTTGGTATTCTTAATTGGGTCCAGCACCAGCTGATCCTTTGAATCAATCTTGATATTGCGTACTGTTTCATCTAAATCATATCCGGTTGGAGCAATAACCTCCACCAGCTTGTAATTTCCGAACTTCAAATCACCGAATACAATTTCACCATTTTCTTCGGTAATAGCTGAGGCAACAAAAGCATTGTTACCGGCGTTATACAAATCGAACTTTGCTCCTGAGAGCTTCTTCGTTCCGTCAGCTGTATCTACCTTAACGAACTTGAGTGAGCCCGTGGATGCTTTATTTGGTATTGCATTCAGAACAAGCTGTGTCTTGGAATCAATCTTGACATCACGCACCGTCCCATCCAGCTCATACCCGGTCGGTGGTACGGTTTCCTTCAGAGTGTAAGTTCCAAGATTCAGATTAGTAAATATGACTTCACCATTACTATTAGAAGTAGCTTCTTTAACCAGAACATTGCTGATATAATAAAGCCCAAACTTTGCTCCCTCAAGCTTCTTAGTGGCATCAGCTGCATCCACCTTTATAAACTTGAGTGACCCCAAGGTTGTTGTATTCGTTACCTGCAGCGTCTGCTGATCCTTTGAGGTAATTAAAATATCGCGTATTGTCCCATCCAGATCATACCCGGCCGGAGCTTTGACTTCCTCCAGTTTATATGTTGCAACCTTCAAATTCGGGAAAATAATCTCACCACTGGCATTGGTAGTTGCTGCTGCAACCTGAACACCGCTGGTATTGTTCAGCTCAAACTTGGCTCCTTCCAGCTTCTTTCCGGAGACGGCATCTACCTTAATGATCTTAAGTGAGCCTATAGTTGCTGTATTCTTGATAGGCTCCAGCACCTTCTGCACTTCGGAGTCAATCTTTACACTCAACATCGTACTATCCAGATCATATCCATACGGAGCTGTTACTTCTTTAATGAAATAATCTCCGAATTTCAAATTAGCGAATATAGCTTCGCCGTTAGTACTGGTAGTGGCAAATTTATTCAATGAAACTTTGCTGGAATTAAACAACTCAAACTTTGCACCTGTAAGCTTCTTGGTCGCATCATCTTTATCCACTTTGATCAGCTTAAGTGAGCCGTAAGGATCATTCGTTACAGTCAGTGGAACGGCTGTTGTTGAATTGATGGTAACCAGACGCGCTGTAGTATCGAGTATATAACCTGTTGGTGCCTTGGTTTCCTTCAGGACATATTTACCAAGCATCAAATTCGGGAATTCAATTACACCATTCGCATCACTTGAGAATGTCCCTGGAACAGTAACCAAATCCGCACCTACTTTACGCTGCAAGGAGAACTGGGCTCCGGACAGAGCTTTCGTACTGTCCGTATTCATTTTGGTCAGCTTGAGCGCGCCTCTAATCCCGCTGCCCGTACCCCCGCTCTCACTAATCCAAACGCTGTCGTTGGTTGAGGTCGATTTATTTACCTGCGTATAACCCGTTCCGCTGAAAGCTACGGAATTAGTTACGTTTACTGTTCCTACCGCAGTAATTGCAGATTGATAATTGAGCACATAAGGTTCAGCAATAGGCTTTAAAAACACCAGCTTAAAGCTGTCATTACCACTGGAGTCTGTAATGATATCGAGTGCATAGTCTTTCCCCTTTTCCAACGTGGTAGAAGTTGGGGTCACGTCGCCATTTGGCTTGATTGTAGTTGTAAAGAGCTTGAAGCTATCCGGCAGCAGCACCTGATTTGTACTTGGAGTATCCAGAATCTGTACACCACTCACCTTGGACTGATTCGCATTTATTATCAATTGCCAGTTTACGAGCGTATTATCAGAACTATCCACAGCTCCGGATTTCACTATATATTGACCGCCATTTTTAACAGATGCGTCCCCAGTTAAAGCATTAGATGCCGCATTATTCGGTGCCCTATACAACGTAGCAGTATTAGTGACTTTATCCAGACTGATATCATCCCCAACAAACTTTGTTTTGAAAACAACATAGAAGGCATAGTTAACTGCTCCTGAGAATTCAACCTTAAGCTTTCTTCCGCCGTCAGTTAAACTTGCAGTGTAGCCGGTAGTTATAGGGTCTCCTTTTACTGCAGTCCCTGTGTTATTATAATTCAGCTCATATAGCTTAACAGAGCTAACGTCAGTAATAGGGTCGGCCCCTACCATTTGCTGGCTTGCCGGAAGCGTGTCAATTAACATTGTGCCTGCAGGCAGACTTCTCTTGTTATAGTTCGCTCCAACTTCCCAGGTAATTTCTTTATTTAATACATCATAGCTGCCTGTCTTCATGCCGTTATTCTTAACTTTGATATCAGGATCGAATTTGCCTTTAGAGGTATACGGTGCGCCTGATGTATTCTCATCCCAGACCATGGATGCAGTATTTTCGAAAACTGTACCGCTTGTTAAGCTGTAAAAATCAAAATTGGTAGTGTACGTAACTGTATAAGCCTGATTGATTTCTTTTAAAAATTTCATTTTAAAGCCGTCATCTTTACTGAAGGTATTAGTCCCAACCGGGATTAGTTCATAATCAGTCCCCTTAATAAGTGAAGGAGAAACAGCCGGCTCCCCAATTAGCTTCAGCCCACCGAGATTAAACGTATCCGTCAATACCAGATTGGTCATTGTTTTCTTGTCTTCATTGATTTTAATTGTCCATTTTACGGTTTTATTCGCGTAATCTACATCATAACCGTTCTGTTTAGTCAAAATTTGCTGAGCGGTATTAACGTCAGCCGTTTTCTTTATCCCATTATAATTAACCTCATTAGTAATGGTCTGTTTATCGTATACACGGCTGGCCGCTTTCGTTTTGTATACAATCCGGTATGCGGATTGTATATCATTATTAAATTTGATTTGGAAACCTTTCTGATTATCAGCTCTGTCAGTTAAAGTGGTTACAGTATAATCCGTATCTCTTACTAAAGTTCCGTCATTCGTAGCGGTTCCGGTTGAGCTGATCTTCATTTTGTAAATAACAATTGAACCATCCACCAAATCTTGGGTTTTATTGAAATAGTCCTTCAGAACAGCTTTATCTGCCGTAATTGCTTTCTCATTGTAATTATATCTGATTTCCCAGTTAATGGTTTCCTCAGCTAGATTATATGAACCGCCTATCTTCTCCAGGGTCTGGCCTAGCTGAATTCCGACTGATCCGGTTGCCTCGCCTTGGCTGGCACCATTATCAGTGAGTTTGGCTTTATTAGTATAGGTCGTCTGCTCCGTAACCGGAAGCTTCGTCGTAAATTTCACCCGGTAAGCTTCACTGACCGGATTATTAAATTTAAGATTTAATTGGGTGCTGTCACTGCCTTCCGTGCTGTAAAGCCCCGTGCTGACTGGCTGACTGCCCTGGGTCAAATCCCCGTTAATATTTACCGCGAGCGGATATACAGCGATCGAAGAGAGATCCAACTCCTGGCCATCCAGCATCGGATCTGTAATTGCTGCATCGCTGAGCTTATTTAAAAGCGTGTTGACATCTACCGTCCACTCAATCTTATTCGCATTATATTTTTGCGGCAGAGGTATTCCTGATTTAGTGATAATATCCCCCTTAGCAGGTTTAATGTGAATGGTAATTTCGTTATTAGCATTCCCAGCGATCGGGAAAGGAAGCACCTGTACCGTGCTGCCGGTGGTTCTGGTTTGACTGAGTTTGAGTTGAACCCAGAAGGTACCTTTAATTTGTGAGTAATAATCACTAATGTTGTTGAAATTAAAAATAACTAAGTTGTCAGTTTTTACTGTATAAGTTCCAACATCACCAGTCGGGGACTCGCTGAAGACCAGCGGCCCTTTCATTTCTTTGTCAATTTGAAATTGATCAGGGAGCTTATAGGTATACGTAGCATTCCCCTTATAGATCGGATTGTTATCTTCATCCTCCGGAAGCTCATAGGTTAGATCAAGCCTAATGGTAGAATCGATCTTATATACGGTATCTGTTACCTGTGTGCCATCACTTTCGTACACGGATAATGTCACGCTTTTCACAATATTTTCAGTGATTTGAGTATCATTTGCATCCGCATTTACATTGGTGAAGAAACCCATTGCATGAGCGAAAGATGTTACAAACAGTATTATTCCAAGCCCCAGTGCCCATTTTTTCTTTTTCATTAATCTCAAGACCTCTCCCTCTTTCATATGTATATTTCTCCATTTCTCACTCCAATTTCCTAAAAACCGCTTAGTATTGACAAAGTAAGTGCCAAAAGGCGTGATTATGACAAGATAAATTGTAACTAAAGTCACTGATAAATCACTGACAAACCGCTGATAAACTCATAAACCCCCTAAGAAAAACAAAAAAAGCCATTGGGTCAGCAGAATGTTCTGCTGGCCCAATGGCTTAAACTCAGGTTTTAATTTAGTGTAAAGCTACTATATATATCGTTTACAGGCTGGCTTGGTCAGCCGGGAGCAGCGTCTTACGCTTCTCAATCAGCTTGTTCAGTGCATCCAGATAGGCTCTGGCACTCGCTTCCAGGATATCGGTACTGAGTCCGCGGCCCTGCGCTGCGATCTCGCCTTGGGACAGCACAACATGAACCTCACCCTGCGCGTCTTTGCCTCTGCTGACTGCCTTGATCGAATAGTCGCCCAAGGTGACTTCTTCACCAGTAGCCTGATCAATGGCGTTATAGATCGCATCTACGGAACCATTGCCCTCGGCAACTGCCACAATCGGCTGCGGCTCCTGCCCGTTAATAATAACTTTGGCCGTTGGCGTAGCTTCATTACCATAAGTCACATATATCGTCTGGAGGCTGAAGGTCTCCGGTGTATCGATCAGCTTCTCTTCCAGAAGAGCCAGAATATCCTCATCCGAGACTTCCTTCTTCTTGTCCGCCAGATCCTTGAACTTGGCAAAAGCGGCATTCAGCTCTTCCTCCGGGACGTCATAGCCCAGATCACTGAGCTTGTCGCGGAAGGCATGGCGTCCGGAGTGCTTGCCAAGCACCAGCTTACTTTCTTTGAGGCCTATCGTTTCAGGTGTCATGATCTCGTAGGTTGTCTTCTCCTTCAGCATGCCATCCTGATGAATACCGGATTCATGGGCGAAGGCGTTGGCACCGACGATGGCTTTATTCCCGGGCACTACCATCCCGGTCAGCTTGCTGACCAAGCGGCTGGTACGGGATATTTCGGACAGGACCAGTGAAGTTTTGGCGTCAAAAAATTCGCTGCGGGTCTCAAGCGCCAGCGCTACCTCTTCAATAGCTGTATTTCCTGCCCGCTCACCAATGCCGTTAATCGTCCCTTCGATCTGATCCGCACCATTCTGAATGGCAGCAAGCGTATTAGCGGTAGCCATCCCCAGATCATTATGACAATGTGCACTGAGCTGTACCCGTTCGATATCCGGCACCGTATCCTTCAGGAATTTGAAAATCGCTCCGTATTCCGAAGGATTCAAATAGCCCACAGTATCAGGAATGTTCACCACATTGGCTCCTTCACGGATCGCCATCGACACCATTTCAGCCATGAAATCACGTTCTGTCCGGCCGGCATCCTCCAAAGAGAACTCCAGCTTGGGGAAATATTTCTTGGCATAACGGATAGCCGACTGCGCAGTTTCCAGTACCTGTGCTTTATCCATACGGAGCTTGTGCTGGCGGTGAATCGGTGATGTAGCAAGGAAAATATGAATACAAGGATCCTGTGCTCCCTGCAGCGCTTCCTTAACCGCATCGATATCACTCTCTCTGGAACGGGAGAGGCCAATCAAAGTGACGTTCTTCACGGCTCTGGCCACTGCGTTAACCGCAGCCAGATCTCCGGGCGATGCCGCAGGGAATCCGGCTTCCATCCGGTCAATTCCCAGCTTCTCCAGCTGATAGGCGATTTCCACCTTCTCGCGTGTGTTGAGGTTCACACCCGGTGACTGCTCTCCGTCACGCAGCGTCGTGTCGAACACATATATTTTCCGCATGCTGAGCACCTCCTGCAAATTGTCCATAAATCCCCAAATGCGGCTCGCAAAATTACGGCCGCATCTGAGAATCACCTATGGTTCATGTAGTCTTAAGTATATGTCCTATTTCTTAATCCAGTGCATCATTTCACGCAGCTGGCTTCCTACCACTTCTACCGGATGAGCGGCTTCGTTGCGGCGGGTAGCTGTCAGGAAGGCACGGCCGGATTGGTTCTCAAGGATAAAGTCGCGGGCGAATTTACCTTGTTGAATATCGGACAGCACTTCTTTCATTGCTTTTTTGGTTTCATCCGTGATGATGCGTGGTCCGGTTACATAATCACCGTATTCAGCTGTGTTACTGATGGAATCGCGCATAGTGGCAAGTCCGCCTTCATACACCAGGTCCACGATCAATTTCATTTCATGCAGACACTCGAAGTAAGCCATCTCAGGAGCATAACCGGCTTCTGTCAGTGTTTCGAATCCGGCTTTGATCAGTGCGGATACACCGCCGCAGAGGACAGCTTGTTCACCGAACAAATCTGTTTCTGTTTCTTCGCGGAAGGAAGTTTCGATAACTCCTGCACGGGTACAGCCGATACCTTTGGCATATGCAAGTCCGATCGCCTTGGCATTACCAGTTGCATCCTGTTCGATGGCGATCAGGCCGGGAACTCCGAAGCCTTCAACATAAGTACGGCGAACCATGTGGCCCGGGGACTTAGGTGCTACCAGCAGCACGTCTGCATCCTTAGGAGCAACAATTTGACCAAAATGTACGTTAAAACCGTGGGAGAACATCAGAGCCGCGCCGTTCTTCAGGTTCGGTTCAATTTCATTCTTATATACGGATGCCTGTGTTTCGTCCGGCATGAGAATCTGCACTACATCTGCACGGGATACTGCTTCTGCTACAGACAATACTTCAAAACCGTCATTCTTGGCAGTTTCAAAGGATTTGCCTTCACGCAGGCCGATGACAACCTGAAGTCCACTGTCACGCAAGTTCTGTGCCTGAGCATGCCCTTGGCTTCCGTACCCGATTACTGCAATTGTCTTTCCTTTTAATACGCTAAGTTCTGCATCCTGTTCATAGTACGTTGTAACTGCCATTGTCAATATCCTCCTTTAATTTGGACCCATCGTAAAGAGCGGGTGCTTCAAGAGCGCGGGGCTTCCTTACCTATGCATTGGCGTGCTCCTCAAGCCCCCGCTCTTTCGCGGGAAAGCCTAACCATATCTTAATAAATTAATGCAAGCAAGCAGTAATTCGTTAAAGCTGTAAATTGTGACGATCACGCATTGCCGCGGATCATCGCCGTTACACCTGTTCGTGACAGTTCCTTAATGCCATAAGGCTTCAGCAGCTCAATCATAGCATCAATTTTTTGGGTCTCTCCTACCACCTGTACTAGTAAGCTTGTTGTTCCGATATCCACTACCGAGGCCCGGAAGGTTTCGACAACACCCATAATCTCAGGCCGCTCAGCCGGATCAGCCTTGACCTTAATCAACGCGAGCTCACGGGCAACCATGGGCTTGGAGCCAAGATCTATAACCTTGATGACATCAATCAGCTTATAGAGCTGCTTCTCAATCTGCTCAAGCGTATGCTGGTCTCCAAGAGTAACGATAACCATCCGGGACAGCCCAATCTCTTCAGACTGTCCTACAGTAATACTCTCAATATTGAACCCCCGGCGGCCGAACAGTCCGGATACCCGCTGCAGCACACCTGGCTGGTCATTTACAAGCACGGAAATCGTATGTCTCATCACCGCTATTCATCCCCCATCAGCATTTGATCAATGGTTGACCCTTGGGTTACCATCGGGTAGACATTCTCGTCTTTAGGGACAACGAATTCTACCAGGACGGGTCCAGGTGTTTCCAGGGCTTCTTTCCACGCGGCTCCGGCTTCCTCTTTATTCGTAGCCCGCAGACCCTTAACTCCGTAAGCTTCAGCCAATTTCACAAAATCCGGACTGCCGGCAAGATCGGTATAGCTGTAACGCTTCTCATAGATGAGATTCTGCCATTGCCGGACCATTCCCAGTACCTGATTGTTAATTACAACGATTTTGACCGGAATCTTATTAATCGCACAAATCGCAAGTTCCTGTGAACACATCTGCATGCCGCCGTCACCATTAATGGAGACTACCAGCCGCTCCGGATGTGCCATTTGCGCCCCGATTGCCGCAGGGAAGCCGAAGCCCATTGTACCAAGACCACCCGAAGTAATCCATGCGCGCGGGTGATTGAATTTGTAATATTGTGCAGCCCACATCTGGTGCTGTCCTACGTCAGTAGTAACAATTGCCTCGCCTTTAGTGGTGTCATTAATCATTTGAATCACCCATTGCGGTTTCAGCTCTGACTCTGAATCTTTATAACGCAGCGGCTGATCCAGCTTCCACTGGGCGATTTGCGTTCTCCAGGCATCCGCATTCGCGGCCCGCTTAACATCAGGAATCAGCATTTCCAGCACGGTTTTGACATCGCCAACGATCGGAATATCAGGCGATACATTCTTGCCGATCTCCGCCGGATCGATGTCGATATGAACAATCTTGGCTTTAGGAGCGAAACCATCCAGCTTACCGGTTACACGGTCATCAAACCGGGCACCGATATTAATCAGCAGGTCGCATTGTTGAATCGCATTGTTCGCTGTATAGGTACCGTGCATGCCCGGCATTCCCATCCACAGATCCTCCGCACTCGGATAACAGCCCAGACCCAGCAGTGTTGTAGTAATAGGAATTTCTGTACGCTTCACGAATTCATACATGGCCTCATGCGCTCCGGAGTAAATGACCCCGCCGCCAGCAATAATAATCGGACGCTCTGCAGCAGCAATGGCCTTCACCAGCTTATCGAGCTGAAGCTTGTTAGGCACCGTGCGCGGGTTGTAGCCGCGAAGGTTAACGCCTTGCTGCTGAACCGGAGTGAACAATGTCTTCGCAGCCGATACATCCTTCGGAATATCAATCAGCACCGGACCTTTGCGTCCCGTATTCGCGATATGGAAAGCCTCATGAATAATTCGCGGCAGGTCTTCAACATCCCGTACCAGATAGCTGTGCTTCGTAATCGGCATCGTTATACCGGTAATATCCGCTTCCTGAAAAGCATCTGTGCCGATCAGGCTGGAGAATACGTTCCCGGTGATTACCACCAGCGGAACAGAGTCCATGAATGCAGTTGCAATTCCTGTTACCAGATTGGTTGCCCCCGGGCCTGAAGTGGCGATACATACGCCTGCTTTGCCGCTCGCTCTGGCATATCCGTCAGCCGCATGAATCGCTCCCTGCTCATGGCGTGTCAGAATATGTTTGAAATCATCGAATCCATAAAGAGCATCATAGATATAGAGTACAGCCCCGCCCGGATATCCGAATACAGTATCCACACCTTCCAGTACTAGACTGCGCAGCAGGACTTCGGACCCTGTAATCACCTCAGGATTTTTCCATTTCTCACGTAACTGCTCTATAGACCGCACTTCTTCCGGTAATTGCGCGCTCATCAGTATTCCTCCCTTCGATTGTTCACATTCATTATTCAAATGACAGGACGTCTTTTATACAACCTTTAATATTGGCGAACAGGCCGTAAATTCTCCCCATTCAACAAAAAAACCTCTCGCCTCCCACGCGCAGAATAAGCGCGTGAGGGACGAAAGGTTTAGCTTCCGTGGTACCACCCATGTTTGCATTACATCTCACGATGAAATGCCTTATCAGGATACAAAAATCCATCGATGTAGGCAGGGCCCAAATCTTTGTAACCTGAAGTCCCTAACGCGGACTAAACGATTCCCCCTAATAATTCCACCGCTCATGCTGATGGACCTTTCAGGGAAACAGCTCCGAGGTGAGCTCGTATATAAGGGATTTTGGTGGAGGTTGCAGCAATTCCTCTCACTCTCTGAACAAAAGAGCCCTTAAAACTTCGTCCTCTTCATCGCCGATACATGTATGTTCGTTAAAATGTTTAGACACATTATATGATTTCCTCACACGGTAAGTCAATACCCATCTTCCTGATATATATTAAATTCTTCACAAAATGTTGTTCTACCCTTTCCGGAACGCCCACACCAAGCAGGGCATATGATGTACGACAATGCGTGGAAAGGGGGCATTTTATGATTCGTTACCGCAGACCCAAGCAGGATGACACCGTCATTTTTGACTTGATTGAAAAGCAGCTTGTCCCGCTATCCCATCTTCCACAGACGATTATCAATCAGGTCAGAAAAGATCTGCCCCGCCGTCTGGGGCAAGGCGTTACTCTCGTGGCTTGTCCTGACTATGAGAGTGATCCGCTGGGGTTCGTACACTTTATGCTGCATGGAGATTTGTTATATATCGATATGCTCGCCATTGCGCCTAATGCAAGGCGTAGACGTTACGGAAATATGCTGATGGACAGAGCGGAGCGGTTTGCACTATCACGTGCATGCCGGCGGGCAAAGGTTTCTGTGGATACCGGGAATACAGCCGGTCTTGCCTTTTATGAAAAACTGGGCTACAGCGTAGCCCGTTATCAACCGCAAAACTACTGTTATGAGCTTGAAAAACAGTTTATCTGATGAACTCAGGCCGCTCTACAGCTTAAAAGAATCCAATAGGCGGAACACCATAACCGGGACCAGGACCATAACCGCCGTAAGGACCGGGAACCGGCCCAGAGCCGTAACCATATCCGCCTCCATAAGGAGCGCCTCCATATCCATAACCTCCACCGCCATAAGCGTATGGAGCCGTACCGACGGCCAGCAAATCAAACAATACAAGCGGAATCAATGCTTTGGTTTGTACTTTTTTACCACTGATACGCTGTAGAACAAGACGGTTGCCCGAAACACGGAGTAACTTGCCCATGACCTTGGAGCCGTCTTTTTTTACTGCAACGATATTTTTACCCACCAGCTTCATCACTTGTTTTTTCGTAACCGGCTGTGCCATAATATCCCTCCTAATGAGTTTCTTAAGCAGTCTATTCGCCTCAGCCGGTATTTGCCTGTACATCTGTCCTGCCCGAATCATGAAGGAGCAGCAGCACTGCTAATAAAAAAACGCATTTCCGGATAACCGAAAATGCGCTCTGCAACGAAAAAGAATTAAACAAGGAGATACTGACCCTAGCGTTTACCCGGGTCGTACGGTTCCCCCAAAGCCTTAGGTGCCGAAGAACGTCCGACTGCACTTACAAGTACGATGATGGTTAGTACATAAGGAATCATGAAAATGAATTCCTGCGGAATGCTCTTGGACCATTCAAACAATTGCACATAGTTACGGATGGCCTGGGACAGACCGAAGAATACGGCTGCTCCGAAAGCACCCAGCGGATTCCATTTACCGAAGATCATCGCCGCAATGGCAATGAAGCCTTGTCCGGAGATAGTATTATGCGCAAACGTACCGGTAGTTGTCAAAGTAATCGTGGCTCCGCCGATACCAGCCAGCAGGCCGCTCAGCATTACGCCAATATATCTCATCTTGTTTACATTTACACCCAGTGTATCTGCTGCACTCGGATGTTCACCGACTGCACGCAGACGGAGTCCAAACGGAGTTTTGAACAGGACGAAATAAATAACAACTACCAATATAATCGCTAAGTAGGTCGTTGGATAGGAATTAAAAATCCCTTCTCCGATCACTGGGATCTTGGAAAGTCCGGGAATGGATACTTTGCTAAAACCGTCGATCAGCGGAGTTTCACCGGATCCGTCGAAGATTAGCTTAACCATGTACAGTGTACTGCCCGCGGCAAGGAAGTTGATGACCGTACCACTTATCGTCTGGTCGGCCTTGAAGGTTATCGAAGCCACCGCATGAATCAGTGAACCAATCACACCCACAGCCATGGCACTAAGCACACCAACCCATGGCGCCCATTCACCCATTCCTGCTTCCTGAGCGTAGTACCCGCCTACTGCTGCGGCAAATGCACCAAACATCATCAAGCCTTCAAGTCCGATGTTGACGACACCGGATCGTTCAGAGAAGATGCCGCCAAGGGCGGCAAATATAAGCGCCGTGGAAAAAACAAGCGTTGTATTGAGCAGTTGGCCTAAGATTTCCATCTATAACACCTTCTCTTTCTTGCGCTTGAAGTAAAACGGTTTGAGCACCCAGCGTACAATGCCTTGCGCAGCAATGAAGAAAATAATTGAACCGATGACAATACGGATCAGCTCCGGAGGTACATCAGCACCAAAGCTCATCCCTGCAGAACCATACGTAAGCGTACCGTATAGAATTGCAGCGAGAATGACGCCGAGCGGATGAGTCAGCCCGAGCAGAGCCACAGCGATACCGTCGAATCCATAACCAGGTGATGCCGCGAATACCGATTGATAATGGAAGACACCCAGTACCTCACCAGCTCCCGCCAATCCGGCGAACACACCACTGATGAACATCGCTTTGATCACATTGCGTCCTACATTCATACCTGCATATTCTGCAGCATGCGGGTTCAAACCTACCGCACGCATTTCGTAACCTTGCTTGGTTTTCCACAAATAGACGTAGAAGAATGTAGCTGCTGCAAGGGCAATAACCGTTCCCCAGTGCAGACGGGCATTGTCGAATGTAGAGAACAGGAAGGTCATCGACAGCGATGCCGGATTATCTTCCGAACGGTTCTGTCCCTGTAAGAGCAGGAATGTCCGGACAATATAGTTCGACAGGAAGAGCGCAATCCAGTTCAACATGATCGTAGTAATAACTTCGTTGATTCCGCGTTTGGCCTTCAGGTAACCGGCAATCCCCGCCCAAAGTCCGCCGCATACACCAGCCGCAATCACCGCAAGAGGTACAAGCAGGAATGCAGGCAATACGCCGCCAAGCTTGATGCCGACTACTGAAGCAGCCGTCATACCAATCATTACCTGACCATCGGCGCCAATGTTAAACATCCCAGAACGGAAAGCAAAGGCTACCGCGAGACCTGTGAACATTAGCGGAGTCATCTCGCGCACAGCTTCACCGAAATCGTATGGACTGCCGAATACGCGTTTGAATAACGCCGAGTAGGCTGCAACCGGATCGTATCCGCCAATCAGCATAACGATAGCGCCGACCAGGAAACCCAACAGAATCGCAATAAGCGGAATAATGTAGGTGTCTGTAGCGAATATTTTTTTGATTCTAGACATCCGCGTGGCCTCCCCGCTTCAAGCTGCCCGCCATCATCAGACCCAGTTCCTGGTCATTCGTATCCTGCGGGAATACTTCTCCGACAATCTGCCCTTCATAAATAACAGCAATTCTGTCGGATACATTCATAATTTCGTCCAGTTCAAAAGAGATCAGCAATACGGCTTTGCCCTGGTCACGCTGGGCAATCAGCTGCTTCTGAACAAATTCAATGGCTCCGACATCAAGGCCGCGTGTAGGCTGTGCTGCAATCAGGAGCGTCGGATTTTTGTCTATTTCCCGCGCAATAATCGCTTTCTGTTGATTACCGCCGGATAATGACCGGGCTTTGTTCTCAATTGAAGGCGTACGCACATCGAATTGCTTCACCAGATCTTCTGCATGCTTGTTGATAACATCCTTATTCAAGAATCCGTTCTGATTGTACGGGCTCTTATAATACGTTTCCAGCACCATATTCTCACTTACAGTGAAATCAAGTACCAGTCCATGCTTATGCCGGTCTTCCGGGATATGGGAGACATTCATTTCAGACACCTTGCGCGGAGAGTGGTTGGCAATTTCCTTGCCCGAAACTGTAATTGAACCGGAATCGATCTTGCGCAAACCGGTAATCGCCTGAATAAGCTCGCTTTGTCCGTTGCCGTCGACTCCTGCAATCCCCAGAATCTCGCCCGCTTTCACTTCAAAGCTGAGGCCGTTCAGCACAGGGACCCCATCCTTGTTTTTACTTCTGACATCCGACAGCTTCAGGATGCCTTCACCAATATGTGCGGGCTGCTTGTCTACTTTAAAGGTAACACCGCGTCCGACCATTTTTTCGGCTAGCTCGTTCGGATTCGTGCCGGAGGTCTTAACGGTATCAATTACTTTGCCCCGCCGGATAATGGTTACACGGTCGGAAATCTGCATAATTTCTTTCAGCTTATGGGTAATAAGTATAATGGACTTGCCTTCGGCAACGAGCCGCTTCATAATCGCCATCAGTTCAGTAATTTCCTGGGGCGTAAGTACAGCGGTAGGCTCGTCGAATATAAGTATATCCGCTCCGCGGTACAGGGTTTTCATAATCTCTACCCGTTGCTGCATGCCTACCGAAATGTCATGAATTTTGGCATTTGGATTGACTTGAAGACCGTACTGCTCCGATAGCTTACGAACCTGCTCCGCAGCGGATTTATAGTCGATTTTAAGACCTTTTTTCGGTTCCATGCCAAGAACAATGTTCTCGGTTACCGTAAAAGGCTCTACTAGCTTGAAATGTTGGTGAACCATACCAATGCCAAGCTCAATAGCCTTATTGGGGTTATCGATAATAACCGGTTTCCCGTCGATTTCGATGCTGCCTTCATCGGGCTGGTACAGTCCGAATACGATATTCATCAAGGTTGATTTGCCTGCCCCATTCTCACCAAGCAGTGCATGTATCTCGCCTTTTTCCAGCGTCAGACTGATAGAGTCATTCGCGACAATACCGGGAAAGCGTTTTGTGATTTGCTTCAACTCTACGACAGGAGCCGCAGCACTCATGGTATCACCCTCATCACAGAATATATAATACTGCCTTATAGACACGGCTGTACCGCCCTATGCAGGACGGTACCGCTGTGTATACCTATAACAAATGTTGTAACAGAGAACAAGGCCAGCTCAAGTAACCGGCCTTGTTTCTTGATATGGTTAAATCCAGTAAAGGTGAGGCAAAGAATTACTCGGCAGGAACAGTGATTGTTCCATCGATGATTTGTTTGCTGTACTCGTCAACTTTAGCCAGGATTTCTGCAGAAACGTTAGCTTTGGATGTTTCAGGAAGGCCTACGCCGTTGTCTTTCAGACTAAGAACAGTTGTAGTGCCGCCTTTGAATGTTCCGTCAACCACTTGCTGGGAAACTTTCTTAACCGCTTCGTCAACACGTTTGATCATGGAAGTCAAAGTTACGTCATCGCCAAATTCCAGGGATTGGTCTTTGTCTACGCCGATAACCCATACTTTAGTACCGCCAGCTTTGTTGCGGGATTTAGCTTCATTGAATACGCCGTTACCTGTAGCGCCGGCAGCCGGGAAGATGATGTCATTGCCTGCATCATACAGGGTAGCAGCCAGGGATTTACCAGTATCAGGCTTGTCATAAGCACCTGCATAAGTAATTGTTACATTCGCAGTAGGGTTAACTGCCAATACGCCGGCTTTGAAGCCAACTTCGAAACGTTTGATAACCGGGCTTTCCATACCGCCGATGAAGCCTACTTTGTTAGTTTTGGTTGTCAGACCTGCAACAACACCTACCAGGAAGGATCCTTCGTTCTCAGCAAATGTAACAGATTCAACGTTAGGAGCTTCTACTACGCTGTCGATGATTGCCAGGTTAGCAGTCGGGTTCTCATTAGCAACCTTCAACACTGCATCGCCAAGGTCAAAACCGATACCCCAAGTCAGATCATAGCCGCCTTTAACGAATTGGTTAAGGTTTGGCTCATAGTCTGCATTGGATTTACTTTGCAGGTATTTGATTTCAGCGCCAGATTCTGTTTCCAGAGCCTGCAGGGCTTCCCAAGCGGATTGGTTAAAGGATTTGTCATTAACGCCGCCCACGTCAGTTACGAGACCGAGTTTGACAGCCTTAGGAGCCTCAGTTGGTGCTGGTGCTTCTGTTGCTGCTGCATCTGTGGTTGGTGCAGTAGTTGCTGCTCCAGCATTGGTGTTTGCGTTGTTATTGTTTCCGCATCCTGCCAAAATAACAGTGAATGCCATAACCATAACTAAAGATAGTTGGTAAAACTTCTTCATCGAATGTGATCCCCCTTAGAAAATTGGATGTCTTCTGTGTTCTGCTTGGACATACCATTAGAACAAATTATACCTGCAAAAAAAGCTAAAATCCAGTCTATTAATGACCTCAGGTCAATAATAATTTGCATTTTTCAACAAGAAACCGCTTACCATGACACGACATGTAACCGCTATGTATGGTAGGTGTCAGGAAACCTCGAAATTCATCTTGTGATACCCGCGCATTAACGTTATTATTGCACAGTGATGGCTTTTCTATTATCATGAATGTTTACATATTGTTTGCAAAGGGAGTTACTGAAATGGATCAAGAAAACAAACCTCAAGTTGTTCCGGCCTCTAAATACTGCCACGAATCCCGCGTATTCAAAACCGGCCGTGTCTTTCCGAATGATGTTAACAACCACAAAACATTGTTCGGCGGCAAACTGATGAGCACAATTGATGAAGTTGCCTCCATCTCGGCCATGCGCCACTGCCGTACGAATGTGGTAACCGCCTCCGCTGACTCTGTAGACTTCCTTCTGCCGATCAGGCCAACAGATTCCGTCTGCTTCGAATCCTTCGTCTCCTGGACGGGACGCACCAGCATCGAGGTATTCGTCAAAATCATCTCGGAGAACCTCTATACAGGTGAACGCGCTGTTGCCGCCACATCGTTCCTTACCTTCGTTGCTGTCCATGAAGATGGCACTCCATCCCCGGTTCCGGCCATCATTGCCGAGACTGAGGAAGAAAAGCTGATCTGCCAATCGGCCAACGAGCGTTCGGAGCTGCGCAAGATCAGACGCGCCAGCAGCAAGAAGCTGGCTTCACAGCTTAGCACAACAAAGTACTGGGAATAGCACTCTCCGGAATTCTGTTCCTTCAATATAGCAGGGAGCAGCAGCTCAGCCTTACGGCACAAAAAAGCACCGTCACGCGGGACATCCCGCAGGCGGTGCTTTTCGGTTTATATCATTCTTACGCGTTGATCTTCTCTTTGGCAACTACAGCCAGGGAGTTGAATGCGTTCAGATCGTTCACTGCCAGATCAGCCAGCATCTTACGGTTCACTTCTACGCCAGCCAATTTCAGGCCGTATACAAGCTTGCTATAGGAAAGACCGTTCAAACGCGCTGCTGCGTTGATACGAACGATCCACAGTCTGCGGAAGTTACGTTTAGTCTGACGACGGTCACGGTAAGCGTAAACCATCGATTTCATTACTTGCTCTTTAGCTGTTTTGAAAATGCGGTGCTTGGAACCGAAGTAACCTTTTGCCAGTTTCAACACTTTTTTATGTCTACGACGAACTACAAATCCGCCTTTAACTCTTGCCATATTAATAAACCTCCCAAAAATGTGTAATTAACTATTTCAAGTTAGCAAGTCCTTGTTTCAAACGTCTTACATCCCCAGGGGCCATTACTGGATTGCCGTTCAATACGCGTTTTGCGCGTTTCGATTTGTGGGACAGCAAGTGGTTCTTGTGAGCTTTGTAACGCAATACTTTACCAGTTCCAGTGATCTTAAAGCGGCCTTTCAGGCTGCTATGTGTTTTCATTTTAGGCATGGTGTTTCCTCCTTGAATATTATGCGGCGCCAAATTGCTGTGCAAGTGACTCCAGGATTATTGGGCTTTTGGAGCCAAAATCATAATCATGCTGCGGCCTTCCAGCTTAGGCTGGCGCTCAACAACAGAAATATCTTCCACTTCGTTCTTCACACGCTCCAGGATCTTCTGGCCGATACTCGCATGGGTAATCTCACGTCCGCGGAAACGAACGGAGCACTTCACTTTATCGCCTTCGCCCAGGAACTTGATAACATTGCGGAACTTGGTCTGATAATCATGTTCTTCAATGTTAGCACGGAACCAGACTTCCTTGATATCCACGATCTTCTGGTTCTTGCGCGCTTCCTTCTCTTTCTTCTGCGTTTCATAACGGAACTTGCCGTAATCCATGATGCGGCATACCGGCGGTTTCGCCTGCGGTGCTACATTGACTAAATCAAGATTAAGATCGATCGCCATCTGCAACGCCTCGCGGATCGGTTTGATCCCGATTTGTTCACCTTCTGCTCCAACCAGCCGGACCTCTTTGGCCCGAATTTCATCATTGATCATATGTTCCTTACTGATAATACTCCACCTCCGGATCTTCTTGTAATGCGGTTCTCCATAAAAAAGGGATGCCGGTAACTCCCCGACACCCCGTTTGATCAACGTTCATGAATTATAACCATTCATAAAGCATTGAGATCAAAACCAGCCGGCAATTTAGCCGTTCAGGTGAGAAGCCGGTGCTTCTGCTTGCAATCCCTATGTTTTGCATACTTGAATACTATACAACACTGAGCGAACAGTGTCAATATCTTCCCCAAAAAATACTTAGATAACAATCAGGCATTATACTACACTTGCTTGCTCTGCACTTCTTCAAGCCGCACCACGCGCGTATGCTTGGTATGGCTCCATTGCTTGTTGTTCTGCGTGAAGAACGCGTAGAACGTAATGGGGTACCACGAAAGCAGATAAACCGGGAAGGCCAGGAGGTACAGATATACCTTCTTGAACTTCACCTTCTCCAGCGCCATGGCCAGCAGGAAGGTCAGAATATTGGCGCCAATGGCAAAGTAACTCAGCCAGAGCGGCAAATGACCGTAAATATTAGCAATATGCGGACCATCGAACAAGGAGTTGTCGATCCACATTACCGCCGTCATCAGGAACGTCAGCAGCACAATGTAGACGTTCGCTCCATAAAGCGCCAAGTCAAACTTCGTCAGGCTGCGTTCTTTGATGCTCTGCCACAGCAAAGGGAAGAAATAACGGCGGGCGACTGTGAAATGCCCCTGCATCCACCGCAGACGCTGTCTGGAGGAAGCCTTGAACGTAAGCGGCTTCTCATCGAAGACTTTGGCATCATAGTTGAATCTTGGATACACACCCTTAGAAGCGCTGCGCATGGTGAATTCCAAATCCTCCACCAGACTTGTAGCCCCCCAGCCCATCTCTTTGAGCAGGTTCGTCTCGAAGCACATGCCTGTTCCGCCGAGGAAGTTGGCCATCTTCAGATTATGGCGCGACAGCTGCCAGAGCCGGTTGATGTACCAGTAGGATACGCCATAAGCAGCGGTAATCCATGAATCCTCCGGATTCTTGGTATCGATATAACCTTGAATTACACGTCCGCCTGAACATAGATCATTGTTCATTTCGGTCAGGAATTCGGTATGCGCGAGGTTGTCGGCATCGAACATCACGACAGCATCATACTGGCGGGGCAGCGCCCACAGCTCCTTGAGCATCCACTCGATAGCATAACCTTTTCCGCGAAGATTCGTGTTGGTACGTACACAGGTATTCATGCCGTGCTCCCGTACGATGGCTGCTGTATTATCCGTACAGTTATCGCAGATGACAAATACATCGTACAGTTCCTGGGGATAATTAAGCTGTTTCAAATTTTCCATTAACGCGCCGACTACTTCTTCCTCGTTGTGCGCGGCAACCAGTACGGCAAATGACTTTTGCGGCGCATACTTAACCTTGTTCTTTTTCTTGTGCAGTCCAAACAGTGAGAATGCAAACTGATAAACTGCAATTGCCGCCAAGATCACTTGGAGCGTAACAAACAATGCGTCTGTCATGATCTTTTGATGCCCCCTTTTCCAAGTCTAGATGTTCTCTTTCTCTCTCAGGCTTGTTAACGTTCTTTCTGACCCTTTTGTTGCATCCCTTACAGCAGACAAGAATTATCCCTTTTTCTCGGGCAGGCTTCCGAATTGTGTATTAGCCCCATTCCTAAGATATGAACATGGTATCCGGATCATGGCCGAATCCTTATTTCTCTGTTACCTTATAAACGGGATCTTCCTGCTTGAATCATTGTAGACGCATTGGGGTACACAAGTCAAAACTGGCATTTTTCGAGTGATTCCGAGCTTTTTCTTGAAATGGACTGCCTTAAAAAAGTATGATAAAGACAGCTTCAGCTCTTGGAACCTGCTGCTTAAGCTGCGCCAAATATCTTTAGCCGGACTAACGGAGGGACAAGATATGAGACCTTTTTTCAAGAAACTGCATCTCTTGGAGCGGCTTCTCTTTCAATGGATTAACGGACGGCTGCACAACCGTTTTCTGAACTTTTGGCTCTGGTACCTCACTCATCTCGGAGGAGCTACGAGCTCCATCGGTATCAATATTCTGATCTGGGCACTGTGTCCACAGCCATGGAGAACTACAGGACTACAGGCACTGACCGCACTGGCTGTAAGTCATCTGCCCGTTGCCGTTGCCAAAAAGCTCTATCCGCGCATGCGGCCTTATCTGGCGCTGCCGGGCACCAATACGTTTCATAATCCGCTTAAGGATCATTCTTTTCCTTCAGGCCATACTACAGCTATCTTCGCCTCTACGGTTCCTTATATGATGGCTTACCCTGCCCTGACCTATATCTTACTTCCGCTCGCCTGCACGGTCGGCTTCTCCCGGATCTATCTCGGGCTACATTATCCGTCCGATGTCATCGCTGGTGCGGTAATCGGCTCCGGTGTTGCCGCAGGCACGCTTGCGCTATGGGTCTAACGACCTCCCGGCTGCCGGACCCCTGAATACCACTAAAGAACAGGTGAACTATACATTGCGCAAAAAAAGAGTATTATTGCTGTCGGAAGGTTTCGGCGCAGGGCATACCCAAGCAGCATACGCGCTGTCGAGCAGCCTGCGCAAATTGTCGCCTGATGTGCAGACGAAGGTGCTGGAGCTTGGAAGCTTCCTCAATCCCAAGATGGCACCGATCATTGTCTCTGCCTACCGCAAAACGGTGATCTCCCAGCCCCGGCTGATGGGCTATGTGTACCGGCACCAGAAATCATTCAATCGTCTTACCACACTTGCCCTGCACCGCATATTTTATACGCATACGCAAAATATTGTGAAGCAGCTAAAGCCGGACATCATCGTCTGCACTCATTTCATTCCCGGCGCTGTGGTTTCCCGACTGAAGCGGCTGGACCCTTCGCTGAAAGCGCCGCTGATCACAGTCATCACGGATTACGACGCCCATGCCAGCTGGATTAGTCCTGAAGTAGACCGTTATCTGGTCTCTACACCGGAGGTCAAGGCCAAGCTTCGCCGCCGCAGTGTTGCTGCCGCCAAGATCCGGGTAACCGGTATGCCGGTACATCCCGATTTCTGGGAGCATCCCGGCCGGGAAGAGATCCAGAAGCAGTTCAGCCTCCGGAACATGCCTACGGTCATGGTCATGGGAGGCGGCTGGGGCATGATGAACGATGAGGTGGTGAACGAAGCCCTCGCCGGCTGGCGGGAGAAGGTGCAGCTTGTGTTCTGCCTCGGACAGAACGACAAGCTGCTGCGCGGAATGCAGGAAGACCCGCGCTACAGCCACCCCAACATCAAGCTGCTGGGCTTCACCCGTGAAGTCGATAAGCTCATGGAGGTCTCGGACCTGTTGGTCACCAAGCCCGGCGGAATGACCTGCAGCGAAGGATTGGCCAAGGGCATCCCTATGCTCTTCCATTCACCGCTGCCGGGGCAGGAAGAAGAAAACTGCCGTTATTTCACGGCAGCCGGCTTCGGGGAACCTATAAGCTCCCTCGATGTGGTCGACCGTTGGATGGAACGGCTGCTGGGCGACTACGGGGATGTGCGGGCCAAACGCAAAGCCCATCTGGAGGAGATTTCCCGGTTCAACCCGCTGCAAAGCGCCCAGAGCATCATTGACATGCTGGAATAGCCTCCCGGATTCTTATAGAACAATGGGACCTAAGGCATACACCTTCTTATATTGGATGATAAACGGCAAATGGCAGCCCAGGGAAGATTCCCCGGACTGCCATTTGCACTGTACAGCCAATAATGAGGAAAGATACTTCTTACCCGTGGGCGGATTACAGGCGGTATTTGTCCAGCCGGGAGGCCTGATACTGCTTCAGCGCCTCTTCCCCGACAATGGCCTCGCAGCGCTGAATGTTCACACCGCGTCCGTAAAATTCGGTTTCATATTCCGTCATGATATGCTCTTCATTGATCACGCCGCCTTCATGCAGATCAAGGGAGATGTTCTTCATCTGCAGACCATAGTCGGCAAAAGCATTCAGGGAGAATTCAAACAGGCTGCGGGAATCCGTCTTCAAGTGGATTTCGCCAAGCGGACTAAGCAGTCCGCGGTATTTGTCGAGAAAACGCGGATGCGTCAGACGGCGGCGGGCATGCTTGCTCTTCGGCCACGGATCGCTGAAATTCAGATAGATCCGTTCCAGTTCACCCGGAGCAAATACTTCCTCCGCATAATCGATATTGGCCAGTGCCACTCTGACGTTCGGCGGCGTCTCTTCCCCTGCCGGCTCCCACACATTTCTGGCCTTCTCGGCTGCACGCCGCACCAGTTCATCGTACATATCAACGCCGATAAAATTGATACCGGGATATTTGAAGCTCATCTGGCTGATGAACTGCCCCTTGCCCATTCCGAACTCCACATGAATCGGATGATCATTGCCGAACAGCTCCGACCACCGGCCCTTCAGGCTGCGTGGATCAAGGATGACCAGGTCAGTCTGCTCCTCAAGGCTTTCACGTATTCCTTTTCTTCCGCGTAAACGCATTAGGTATTCCTCCGCTTATCTCTTATTGCATTATCTGTGAATAGGGAGCTGCGAGGAAATTAGTACCCGCTTTTGTTGACAAAATCTCCACGGTTTTGGGAGCTTTGTCAACAAATTAGCGGTACTTTATTTCGTCGCAGTCTCTAGGATAACTGCCACTTGCAATATTGTGCCGAACTTGCCGTCAAAAGTAAAGGGATTTAAGCAGGAAGCTGAAAATATCCCTGCAAAAATTCAAAAAAAAGGATTCCCCGTCCAGCCTGAAAAAGGCCGGTTGGAAAATCCCTTTTTGTTGTATTTGGAATTGGGGTCCACTTTTCAACAGTACATAGTCTACCTTGCCGGAGCGTTAAAATCAAATGTCTTCTCGAAGGCACTGCGGATCTTGCGCTGCGCTTCGGTCTTAATCTTGTGGTTACCGTTAAATTCCACGCCTGTTAGGGCAAGGGCCTCATCGGGAGTCAGCTGCACATCAATCGAACCTTTATTATCGGGAAACACCGTTGGAGAATTCATCGTTATCACCTCTATGGTTTATTATGGACCGGACGACACGAAATTATGAATTCAAAAATGTGATTGTGGTTGCTGCAGCGGCTTTTTTACACTTTAAATATAACATAATGTGTAAGCATTTACAAGCGGAATCCCGGCTGTTTCCAGCCTATTTCTAGCCTTTTTCCGCCGGATTTCCGGGAGTAATTGTTACGCTCTTCTTTGATTTTTGATACAATGGGAAGGTTAATGAAAGGAGCTGCACATGTCTAATCTTCTACAGACCTCCTCTCCGCTTCTGTGGGGGGATAAACGGTTCCATACCTGGAACTATGAAATGCGTGATCAGATGGATACCAAGGTGTTCAAGGTCATGCTGGATGCCGGCTTCACCTGTCCAAACCGTGACGGTTCCATCGCCAAAGGAGGCTGCACTTTCTGCAGCGCCAGAGGGTCTGGTGATTTCGCCGGAAGCCGCCGCGATGATCTGGTTACCCAGTTCAACAATGTACGTGACCGCCAGCACTTGAAATGGCCAAACGCCAAATATATCGGCTATTTCCAGGCCTACACCAATACGTACGCTCCGGTTGAGGAGCTAAGGGAATATTATGAGGTTATCCTGCAGCAGCCGGGTGTGGTCGGCCTCGCCATCGCTACCCGGCCGGACTGTCTGCCCGATGATGTGGTCGAATACCTTGCCGATCTGAACAAGCGCACCTATCTGTGGGTGGAGATGGGTCTTCAGACCATCCACCAGTCTACCTCTGATCTGATTAACCGGGCGCATGATACAGCCTGTTATACCGAAGCCGTGGCGAAGCTCCGCCGTCACGGTATCCGGGTCTGCACCCATATCATTCATGGACTTCCGCAGGAAACGCATGAGATGATGCTGGAGACTGTATCTGCTGTTGCCAACATGGGCGTGCAGGGGATCAAAATCCACCTGCTTCACCTCATGCGCAAAACGCCGATGGTGAAGCAATACGAAGCCGGCCTGCTGCGCTTCCTGGAGCAGGATGAGTATGTGAAGCTGATTGCCGACTCGCTGGAGATTCTGCCGCCGGACATGATTGTCCACCGCCTGACCGGCGATGCTCCGCGTGATTCCCTGGTCGGCCCGATGTGGAGCCTGAAGAAGTGGGAAGTTCTGAATGCCATTGACCACGAGCTGATTGCCCGTGATACCTGGCAGGGTAAGTATTGGAGGAAGGGCTAATGGGCTTCATGTCCGTCCTTAGCTTTGCTCATAAATTAACCGCCGAGCGGCTTGCCCCCGGCG